>DASSLB010000025.1:0-4070 GCA_035689945.1 Gaiellaceae bacterium
AGCTCTTCCTGCGGCACGGCGAGGTAATCCTCGGGCCGGTGGTACTTCTGGAACAGCGTCTGTGTGACCCGGTTGACGTTTACGTCGGTCGTCTGGGCCGAGAGCATCACGGAGACGAGCAGCTCCACAGGGCTCCGGAAGCGAAGCGCGATCGCGGCGTCGGCGTGCTCTACCGCAAGCCGCTCGACGATCGGCCCGATCCGCTCTCGCTTCGGCCCGACCTTGCGGCGGACCTCCTTCAGGTAGCTACGAGGCAACGACTTCCGGCAGGCGCGGGCGGAGGCGCGGCCCGGCGCAGACGAGATCGAGGGCGGGACAGCCCGCGCAGGCGAAGTCGCTCGGCGTCGGCGGGAACTCACCGGCCTCGATGCGCGCGATCGCCGCAGACAGCTCCGCCTCGAGCTCGGGAACGTCGTCACGCGAGAAGACGGCCTCCACGGGAGTCTCGGGCCGCTCGAGGAAGTGGTACACGACCTCGACCTCGTCGGCGCCGGCGCGGAAGCACGCAAGCGCGTACACGAGCCGCTGCAGCCGGTAGTCCTGCTCAACGACCTGTTCCGGCGACGCCTCGCCGAGGAGGTTCGTCTTGTAGTCGACGACGAGGGCGCGGCCGTCCGCGAAATGAAATGCGTCGAGGTACCCGTGCACGAGTACGCCGTCGTGCTCGAAGGTAAAGTGGCGCTCCTTCTGCACGCCGGCAAGCGCAGCGACGCGCCGGGCGAGATCGGACTCGCAGTACGCGGCCACGTGGCTCCGGATCAACTCGTCTTCGATCTCGGGCACAACCGGAGCCGCAAGGTCGATCTCCTCGAGGAGCTCATGGACCGCGCTGCCGATCTCGACGCCGGACCTCTCCCCCGCCTCGCCGGACTCGATCGGCCGCTCGCTCATCCCGAGGCCGTAGCGGGCGAAGTACTTGTACGCGCACTGCTCGAAGAGCGAGAGCGCCGTGAAGGAGAGCTTGCGCACGCGGTAGAGCGGCGGCTCCGGCAGCGCGACGAGAGGCGGCAGCTCCGGGGCGGTGTGCATGGTCGCCACCTCTTCGAGCGTCGCAAACAAGGCCAGCTGGCCCTCTTCTGCAGGCTCGACCTCCGCGGCTGGGGGCTCCGGCCGGTAACGATCGACGCGTACGAGCAGCCGCGCGTCGCCGCGCACGAGCTCGATCGGCTCGTCACCCGCCTGCGCGAGCTCTTCGTCGGCGTCCAGCCGATCGAGCACCCACGCGATCGGCGTCGGCACCTCGCGCTTCGCACCGACATCGACGGAGCCGGAGACGATCAGCCGCTCCTTCGCGCGCGTGAGCGCGACGTAGTAGAGACGCAGTCGCTCGGCGCGCTCTGCCTCCTGCCGCGCTTCCTTCACCGCCTCGTAGTCGAAGGCGCCGCGGTGCTTGGCCGTCACCGGATCGGCGACCCGAAAACCGAAGCGGCCGTCCGGGAGCGCAAGGATCTCGTCGGGCGACGGAGGCACGCGGTCGCGTCCTGCGTCCGCGACGATCACGACCTTGAACTCCAGCCCCTTGGCGGCGTGGATCGTGAGGAGACGAACGGCGTCGGCGCCCTCTTCCTCTGCGACCGCCTCGAGTTCCCGGGTACCGATGGCCTCCTGCTCGGCGACGAAGCGGACGAAGCCCTCGACGTCCGGCCCGCGGAGCTCCTCGTACGAGCGGGCGAGGCGCGCGAGCTTCCGCAGGTTCGCGTAGCGTCGGCGCCCGTCCCACTGCGCGAGCACCGCAAGGTCGTAGTCGTGCTCCGCGACGACCTGCTCACACAGACGCTCGAGGGACAGCCTCGGCAGCGTCTGAACCAGGCGGTCGTAGCGCTGCCGGAAGGCGCGCATGAGCCGCTCGTCGCGCTCAGCGAGCCCCGGCGGCAAGGCGTGTTCGAGCCCGGTGAAGAGGGGCCGCCTCGAGGCGACGCGGCGCAGGAGCGCCAGCGCGTCGTTCGAAACGCCGACAAACGGCGACGCGAGCACCGACAGGAGCGCAGCGTCGTCGTAGCGGTTGTGGAGCAGACGGAGATACATGAGCAGGTCGACGACCTGCTGCTGGCCGAAGTAGCCCTTGCCTGTTGCGCGGTAGGTCGGCAGTCCAGCGCGGCGCAGCTCGTCCTCGTACCACTCCGCATCCGTGCCGGCGGCGAAGAGGAGGACGATCTCCCCCGGGCTAGCCGCCCCGCCGTCCACGAGCTCGCGCACGCGCCGCGCCACTGCGCGGGCTTCCCCGCGCCGCCAGTGGACGCCGCTGTCCTCGTAGCTCTCCTTGTCGGTGACGAGCAGCTCAACCGGATGGCCGAAGACCGGATCCGGGAACTCGGCTGCCGCGGCGAGCTCCTGGAATTCGCTACCGAAATGCGAACCGAACAGCTCGTTGACCGCGGCGAGCACCTCCGGGCGCGATCGGTAGTTGAGCGTGAGCGAGAGCGGTTGCTCGACGGCCTCGCGCCGCTCGCGGAAGACCTGGACATCGGCGTGACGGAAGCCGTAGATCGACTGGAACTCGTCGCCGACGAAGAAGAGCTCGGTCTCCGGTGTCCGCAGTAGGTCGACGATCTCCGTCTGCAGGCGATTCGTGTCCTGGAACTCGTCCACGAGGATCGAGCGGAAACGAGCCTGCTCGCGCTCGCGGAGCTCGGGCTGCGACCTGAGCAGGTCTCGCGCTTCGAGCTGGAGATCCTCGAAGTCGAGCGCCGACTCGCGGGCCTTGGCCTCCGCGTAGCGGTGGGCGAAGAGCGTCAGGAGCTCCTGCAGCAGCGCCCGGTCACGCGCGGCGGCTTCGTCGAGCGCGGCTTGTTCGACGGCTGCGAGCGCCTCGGAATACCCGGCCGCTCGATCTCCGCGAGCTTTGAACCCGGTCAGATTCATCAGCCGGTCCGGTCGCCGGTCCCGATCGAGCAGTTCGAGCAGCTCTGCCGCCGTTCGCTGCTGGGCGGCCGTCGCGCCGGGGTCGGAGGAGAGCGTGACTGCGGCAGACCGCAGCTCGCCGACCCTCTCCCCCAGCTCCGGCCGCGTCGCCACCTCGAGGTCGAGCTCGCGCCCGGCGGCGCGCAGGGTCTCGTACACACTGGACAGCATCCGCCGCAGTCGGTCGCTCCCGTACGTCGCGAGCAGTGCGAGCCGCTGAGGATTGTCCCCGGCGCAGAATTCCGCGAGGGCGTCCCGGAACGCCTCCGAGCGGAGCACCGCAGCCTGCGCCTCGTCGAGCTCGCGAAAGCGCGGATCGAGCCCGGCGGCGAGCGGATACGTCTTCAGGAGCCGCGCGCAGAACCCGTGGATGGTCGAGATCCACGCGCCGTCGAGCCGACGCGCGAGGTCGTGCCTGCCGCGCTCGGCCAGCGCCGCGCGGATCCGCGTGCGTAGCTCGCCGGCCGCGCGACGCGTGTACGTGATCACCAGGATCGAGTCGACATCGAGACCGCGATCGCAGACCGCACGCACGACGCGCTCGACGAGAACTGCGGTCTTGCCGGTGCCGGCACCGGCGGAGACGAAGACTTCTCCTCCAGCCTCGACCGCTGCGAGTTGCTGCTCGTTCATGCCCGCTCGATCCGACAGATCGACCAGAGATCGCACCAGGCCGGGCATTCGCCTCCGAGCGGGTCGTGACGGACGTCGCCCGTGCGGATTCGCCCGGCGAGCCTCGCGGCCGTTTCCCGCGCCGACTCGACGAGCTTCCAGAACGCCTCCTCGTCGAGGTAGTCGTGTGAGACATAACCCGGGAGTGTCTCCGCCTCCGAGCCCCTGACGAGCCCCCGCGGCTTGCGCGCTCCGGCGAGCGGACGGTAGAGGCCGCCGAGCGGCTCCAACCCGACGAGGTCGCGCAGGACCAGCATGTAGAGCGGGATCTGCAGCCGCAGCTCGCTCTCGATCTGCCTCGCTGAATGCGCGCTCTTGCCAGACTTGTAGTCCTGGACGATGCCGCGCGCGCCGAACGGGTCGACGTCGATCCGGTCGATCTTCCCGGAGAGGGTCATCCCCGGCGCGAGCTCGAGCCCACGCTGCAACTCGGGCGCCGCGCGCTCGCTGCCGAACGCGACCTCGAAGCGCCGGGGCACGAGCGGGAGCTGCGACGC
>DASSLB010000026.1:0-10512 GCA_035689945.1 Gaiellaceae bacterium
GCGACCGAGCGTGCGGCGCTCGTCTCCGCTCGCTGGCTCGGCCGTGCGGATGAGGATGCCGCGGAGGAAGCCGCAGCAACCGGCATGCGGGCCACCCTCGACGTCCTGCCGATCAGCGGCCGGGTCGTGTTCGGCTCGCTCGATGATTCCGGGGGCCTCACGCCCGGTGCCATCGTCGGCTCCGGCGGCAGGGAGGTCGACCTCGCGCTCGATCCACTCGAAGGGCGCGGCGTCGTGGCGCGGGGAGGTAACGGTGCGATGTCGATGATCGCGATCGGCGATCCGGGCCGTTTCACCACGCTCCCGGACATCTACATGCGGAAGATGGCGGTCGGCCCACGTGCTCGCGGCTCGATCGATCTTCTGCGCCCGGTCGGCCGGAACATCGAGGCGATCGCAGAGGCGTTCGGGCGGCGCGTGAACGACGTGACGACGATCGTCCTCGATCGCCCGCGTCACCACGACCTGATCGAGGAGATCCGCAATTCGGGCGCCAGGATCAAGCTCATCCAGGACGGCGACGTGACCGCTGCGATCTCCGCCGCTATCCGGGGTACGAACGACCATCTCGCGATCGGGATCGGCGGCACACGCCAGGCGGTGCTCTCGGCCGCCGCGCTCCGCTGTCTCGGCGGCGAGCTGCAGGCGCAGTTCTGGCCCACGTCGCGGAGCGAGATCGACGAGCTGCGAGAGGCGGGGATCGACGACTACGAGCGCGTCTTCCGTACCGAGGACCTCGCGCCCGGAGAGGTCATCGTCGCCGGCACGGGCGTTTCGAACGGAGACCTGCTCCGAGGCGTTCGCTTCCTCGCCGACAGCGCTCGCACGCATTCGCTCGTGATGTGCACGCGGTGCAACTGGGTGCGCTTCGTCGACGGCATCCACTTCTTCGCGCGCGAGCGCCGCGAGGAAGTCCGGCTCCTCGGCTACTAGATCGCACGCCGAATCATCGTTCACTTTCGCACGAGCACGTCGTAGCATCGGCCCAACCGATCGTCCACCACACCGGGGAGGAGAAGATGGCCGTTTCTGTAGAGGGCCTTGCGTCAGCGGTGAAGGGGCGCGTGGTCGAAGCCGGCGCACCTGATTACGACGACTCACGCGCGCTCTACAACGCCATGATCGACAAGCGTCCTGCGGCAATCGCGTACTGCGTGGACGAGTCAGACGTCGCTGCGGCTTTGCGGTATGGAATCGAGCACGGCTTGACCATCGCGGTGCGCGGCGGTGGCCACAACGGCGGCGGGCTCGGCTCGGTCGACGGCGGGCTCGTCATCGACCTCTCGCAGATGAATGCGATCGAAGTCGATGCCGCTGCACGGGTCGCGCGCGTCGGCGGCGGCGCACTGCTGAAGGACGTGCTCGACGCGACACACCAGCACGGGCTAACGGTCCCGGTTGGGATCATCGGCACGACAGGCGTCGGCGGTCTCACGCTCGGCGGAGGCATGGGCCACCTGACGCGGGCCCTGGGCCTCACGATCGACAACCTTCTCGCGGCGACGGTCGTACTTGCCGACGGCACCGTCGTCCAGACCGATTCGGAGCGGGAGCCCGAGCTCTTCTGGGCGCTGCGCGGCGGGGGCGGCAACTTCGGAGTCGTGACGTCTTTCTCGTTCCGCTGCCACCCGGTCACGACCGTCCTGGCCGGCCCGGTGCTCTACGACCTCGAGGACACGGCCGAGCTGCTCACGTGGTACCGCGACTTTCTCCCCGCGGCGCCCGACGAGCTCGGCGGCTTCTTCGCCTTCCTGACGGTGCCACCGGCGCCGCCATTCCCGGAGGAGCTCCACATGCGCAAGATGTGCGGCGTCGCGTGGACGCAAGCCGGGGAGGAAGAGTCCGACGCGCTGCGCGAGGCGCGCTCGTTCGGCAAGCCGGTCCTCGACGGGATCGCCCCGATGCCGCTGCCGGTCTGGAACACGGCCTTCGACGCGCTCTATCCGCCGGGCGATCAGTGGTACTGGCGCGGCGAGTTCATCCGGGAGATCCCGGACGAGGCGATCGCCGTACACGCCGAGTACGGCGCGGCGTTGCCGACGTGGAAGTCGACGATGCACCTCTATGCGATCGACGGCGCGGCGTCTCGCGTCGCGAACGACGCCACTGCCTGGTCGTACCGGGATGCGATCTGGGGCGGCGTCTTCGCGGGCGTCGACCCCGATCCGGCTAACGCCGGCGCGCTTCGCGAGTGGTGCGTTTCGTACTCCGACGCGATCAAGCCATACGCGATGGGGGGCGGATACGTCAACTTCCACATGGACGAGCCCGATCGCGTGCGCGGGATGTACGGCGCGAACTACGACCGGCTCGCGCGCATCAAGGCGCAGTACGATCCGGACAACGTCCTCCGGGTCAACCAGAACATCGCGCCCTCGGCCTAGCGGGCGCTACGTGGGCGGGCGGCGACCGGCCGCTCGCTCGCGCTCGTCGTAGCGCTTGCCGGCGCGCAGGAACCACCAAGCGAACCAGATCATCCCGATCACGGGGACCGTCGACGAGAGGAAGATCACGACCTCTACGAACCCGTTTCCGCCGGCTAGGAGCACGGCCGGATGGTACGTCCCCTCTACACTGGTCGCGTGGCGACGAAGGAAGAGGTGCTCGAGATCCTCCGCACGGTCGAAGATCCCGAGCTCGGCATGGACATCGTCGATCTCGGCCTTCTCTACGAGGTCGAGGTCGAGGACTCGACGGCGAAGATCACCTACAGCCTGACCTCGATGGGCTGCCCCGCCGGACCGCTCATCGCGGGGGACATCGACAGCGCCGCGCGCCAGGTCGATGGCATCGACAACGTCGAACTGGAGCTCACGTTCGACCCGCCCTGGACACCGGACAAGATGTCCGACGACGCCAAGTTCATATTGGGCTTTGGTTGAGTCAAGTCTGAGCTGCATGATCTGACGGCGGGTACATCGCCCAGACCAGCACGGCTGAAGTCAAGCTCACTGGTCGCCGTGCTTGCGAAGTTCGAGCTCTCGGTTCTCGAGTCTCGTGACGAGTTGGTTTCGCTCGCGCTCAGGCAGCGACGGGAACACGGCGAGGAGCACGTCTTGGAGTGAAGCCGAGCGATGAACGGCGTCGCCGGCCGCGGCCACCCACGAGCCGCTTTCTCGCGTGATGGTCAGTCCATGAACTCGATACTCGAATGCTTGAGACATCGTGCGCTATTGACCCCCAAAGGTTCTGGCCCCACTTACCCTCAGAGACAACATCGCACTCCAAAGTGAGAGGCGGCAAACGGATGTTCGCACTGACCTTTGCACAGGCTTTACGCCGCCCTCACGCAAAGCGCAGGCTCACACGCCAGACTCAGGACGATTAGCCCAACCCCGACTCGAAGGGGCCCTAGCTATCCAGGGCCCGGGGGCGAGAAAGGAGACGAGCTAATGGTCCGAAAGACGCTTGCGATCTTCGTTGTGGCACTGGCGATCCCGGCGGCCGCGATGGCAGCGAAGCCGTCCCATCCGAGCACGCCGACCCAGAGCAAGGCCGCGCCGAAGGTGATGTACGTGCTCAAGGGCACGCTCTGGAACTACACGGCGGCCTCGAGCACGGCGAATGGGGCGATCACGATCCACGTTACGCACTCGAACTACCACAGCCGTGCGCTCGTGGGTCAGGACATCACCTTCGCGATCACCGCGAAGACAACGACCACACTCAACAACAACACGACGATCAGCAACGGCGCAAGAGGCATCGTCAAGTTCAAGGCTCCCCTCAAAGTCTCGAACACGACGCTGCTGGCCACGCTTGCCCCCAGCCAGATGACAGCTCGCGCAGTCATCGGCAAAGGCTGAGCTCGCAAGGCACAGAGATCGAAGCGGCCCGCGATCAGGCGGGTCGCTTCTTCTTCCCTGGCTGGTCACAGCCCTCTCGACGGCGCACTTCAGCTTTGATCGCGGAGGGACGAGGGGTGGAGGAGCTGAACGCTCCCGCTCCAGCCCGAGGCGAGGACGCGCAGGCTCGTCGGAGGCGTGACGACGTCGGCTCGGCCACCGCGGCGACGTCGCCGATCCGTATAACCGCCCGCCGTCCAACGCAAGAGCTCTGAGCCGAGCACGAGCCACGGCTCTCCGTCGAGCACAACGAACGCGCCGTCGGGGAGTTCGCCCAGCCCGCGTTCGTACGTGCGCCCGCGTTCCGCGTGGAGGCGCCGGTCGAGCTCGTCGGCTCCCGTGGCACCGGTGACAGCGAGGAAGCTGCGGTAGTCCGCGTTCCGGCACTCGGCGCACGGCCGGTGCCCGGCGGCGAGCGCGGTCGCGTCGTCGAGGAAGAAGAGCCCCGTGTAGCGCCCCGGCGGCATCGGCCCGCCTGCGCGCCGGCGGCCGCGGAACTCCAGACGGCAGGAAATCCAGCGCTTGACCTGCCATTGCCGCTGAATGACTCCGTCTTCATCGTCCAGCCGTCCGCGGTTGCCGTAGACGAGGCCGCGCTCGGGCGTCTCGATCAGCTCGCCGAGCGGGGTGACGCGGTTCTGCAGCGGCATCAGATCGTGAGGACTATCTTGCCGAGCTGCTCGCCGGCCTCGAGCCGCTCGTGCCCAGCGCGGATCTCCTCGAGCGGGAGCACCGTGTCGACCACCGGTCGCGCGGCGCCGCTCGCCACGAGCTCGTAGGCGCCCGCGAAGTCCTCGCGTGTTCCCATCGTTGAGCCGAGGATCGAGAGCTGCTTCCACCAGACGCGGTGCAGCGCAGCTGGTGGGTTCGGCCCGCTCGTTGCGCCGCAGACAGTGATGCGGCCGCCCGGAGCCGCGACCTGGAGCGATGTCGCCCACGTTGCCTCGCCGACGGTCTCGACGACGATGTCCGCGCCGCGGCCTCCCGTTGCCTCCTTCACCGCCTCCTTCACGTCCCCGGTCGCGTGGTTCACGGTCGTGTCTGCGCCGAGCTCCCGCGCCCGCTCGAGCTTGGCCTCGCTCGACGAGGTGACGATGACTCTCGCGCCGAGCGCCTTCGCGATCGCAAGCGTCGCGGTGGACACCCCGCCGCCGATGCCCCAGGCGAGCACCCATTCGCCCTCGCGCAAGCCGGCCCGCGTCACCAGCATCCGGTAGGCAGTCTCGAATACGAGCGGGAACGCCGCCGCCTCCTCGAAGCTCAGCCCGTCAGGGATCGGGTGCACGTTCGTTGCGGGCACGGCGATCAGCTCCGCGTTCGTGCCGTCGCCGTGCTCGCCGATCACGTGGATCCTGCCGCCGCCCACCTCGATGCCCGGGTTGAGGACGACGCGCTCGCCGGGCTCGACGCCGCTGACGCCCTCTCCGAGCGCCTCGACCACCCCCGCGCCGTCGGCACCGAGAATTCGCGGCTTCGGGACGGAGGGCAGCCCCTTGCGGATCCAGATGTCCAGATGGTTCAGCGCCGACGCGCGCAGCCGGACGAGTATCTCGCCCGGCCCCGCGACCGGGTCCGGGGCCTCCTCGAGCACGAGCACCTCGGGCCCGCCGTCGTCATGGATCCGAACCGCCCGCACCGCGGCAGACTATCCGCGTGAACGAAGCCGAACTCCACGCAGCGGCGCGTGAGCTCGGGCTCGACGCGATCGGCGCGGCGCGGGCGGAGCCCTATGCAGACACGGAGCGCCACATCCGCGAGCGTAGTGCGCGCGGGCTCTTCGCGGACATGCGCTTCACGATGGCGCGGCCCGAGGAGTCGTGCCATCCCGAGACCCTGCTGCTCGGCGCCCGCACGGTCGTCTCGGCGGCGCTCTGCTACTGGCATCCGGAGCCGGAGCGCCCGCGGGGACACGGCAGGCTGCCGCGGTACACGTGGTTCGACGCCTACGAGGCGCTGCGGGAAAGGCTCGACGAGCTCGGGCGGAGGATCGGCGGCGCCTACCGCGTCTTCGTGGATGCCAACCAGCACGTCGAC
This sequence comes from Gaiellaceae bacterium, assembly GCA_035689945.1. GTDB lineage: Bacteria > Actinomycetota > Thermoleophilia > Gaiellales > Gaiellaceae > Palsa-739. The sequence continues at coordinate 5,880 of DASSLB010000026.1, forward strand.
CGGGAGGCGGCGGCACGGAGCGGCGTGGGCTTCTACGGCAAGAACACGCTCCTCATCACGCGCAAGCACGGCTCCTGGGTCGTGCTCGGAACGCTCGTCACAGATGCGGAACTCGAGCCGACGCCTCCGCTCGACCTCGACTGCGGCGAGTGCCGCCTCTGCATCGACGCCTGTCCGACCGGGGCGCTCGACGAGCCGGGAACGCTCGACTCGACTCGCTGCCTCTCCTACTGGACGCAGGCGCCGGCGGCTCCACCCGCCGAGTACCGCGCCGAGCTCGGCGCGCAGGTGTACGGCTGCGACATCTGCCAGGACGTGTGCCCGTGGAATCGGGGTGTCGAGAAGCGGCGGGCGGGGGAGAAGTTGCCGGAGGGCGCGACCCCGCACGTCTCGCTTGTGGACTGGCTGCAGAGCGACCCGGACGAGTTGCGGCGCCGCTTCGCGAGGCTCTACGTCCCGCGCAACGACGGCCGCCGGCTTCGGCTCAACGCGCTCGTCGCGGCAGGCAACGTGGGTGCCGACGGCGAACGGGATGCGGTGGCCCGTTTCCTCGACCAACCGGATGAGACAACGAGCGAGCTCGCCGCGTGGGCGCTCGCGCGAATGGCGGAGCGAGATGCCTAGGCGTCCGGGCCAGTGGCTCGTCCTGTTGCGAGCGGCTCTCGTGGTCGTCGCAGCGATCGTCGTCGCCGTCACGGACTTCCCGCCGTCGTACTGGCCGTGGGCCTGGGCGGTCGTGGGGTTCTTCGCAGCCGTCACGTTCCTCTCGGGGGTGCTGTCGGCGACCGAGCTCGGGCCGAGTGCCCGCGTTCGGGCGCGTGCGCTCCTGATCGTGTGTGACGCGATCGTCGGAATCGGGATCGTCGCCGTCTTCTCGTACCAGACGGGCGAGCCGTATCGCGCGCTCTACCTGATCCCGATTGCCGAGGCGGCGCTCCGCTTCGGTCTCCTCGGAGGCGTGCTCGGCGGCGCCGTGATGACCGGCTCCACGATCGTGATCGACGCGCTCGGGCCAGGCGTCGTCTGGCGAGCCGCCCTCGTACGGGTGCTGGTCGGAATGCTCTCCGGCATCGTCGTCGGTCGCCTTCGCGACACCCTCAACGCGGAACGGGCCCGTGCCGAGTCGCGCGCGGCCGAGGCCGAACGGCTGCGCGACGAGCTCGGTCACCGCGTCGACGTTCTCGAGACCGCGAACCGGTGCGCGCGTGCCCTCGGTTCCTCGCTGGAGCTCGACGAGGCGTTCGGCGCCTTCATTCGCGAGTTGCGCGGACTCGTCCCATTCGAACGCACGGCGATCGTCCTTGTCGAAGGCGAGACCGCGACCACGATGGCGACGGCGGGGCTGGGCGCGATGGAAGTGTTCCCGCCCGGCAACAGCGGCCCCGTTCACGGCTCAGTGCTCGAGCGCGTGCTCGACGGCCACATTGTCGTGCGGCGGGACCTCACCGACCGGGAGTACCCCGAGGACGGGCAGCTGACCGCCCTCGGTCTGCGCAGCGAGCTCGTGACGCCGCTCCTGCTCGGCGCCCGCACGATCGGGATGCTGACGCTCTCTCGGGAGCGTGTCGACGCCTTCAGCGAGGACGAGGTCGAGCTCGTCTCCCTGCTGGGCCGGCTCGTCGCGACCGCGGTGCAGAACATCCGCGCCTACGAAGCAGAACGGCGGCGCGTCGAGGAGCTGGCACGACTGTCGCAGCTGCGGGCCGACTTCGTCTCACTCGTCTCCCATGAGCTGCGCAGCCCGATGGCCGCGGTGATCGGCGCGGCGCGCACTCTGCAGGACCGCTGGCGCATGCTCTCGGCCGAGCAGCGCGAGTCGTTCCTCGCTCTCATCGGCGACGAGACGTCTCGGCTCGCCGAGCTCGTCGGAGACGTTCTCGACACGTCGCGGATCGAGGCCGGGACCTTCAGCTACCGCTTCGAGGAGGTCGATCTCGGGCGCGTCGTCGACGAGGCGGTCGAGGCGGCCGCGCTGGCGCAGCAGGAGGTGGCCGTGGTCGCGGCGATTCGCGGAGGCCTACCGCCGATCCGCGGCGATCGCGCGCGGCTCCGACAGGTGCTCGGCAACCTGATCGAGAATGCGGTGAAGTACTCGCCCGAGGGCGGTGAGGTGCGCGTGTCGGTGGCGGCCGCAAACGGCGCGGTGCAGATCGCCGTCAAGGACTCGGGGCCAGGGATCCCGCGGGACCAGCGGGCGCGCATCTTCGAGAAGTTCGGGCGCGCCGACGTCGAAGGCGGCTCGAAGCCGGGAACGGGCCTCGGCCTCTTCATCGCTCGCTCGATCGCGGAGGCGCACGGCGGTTCGCTCGACGTGACCTCGGGTCTCGAGCCGGGCGCGGTCTTCACGCTTACGCTGCCGGTCGACCGCTAGCCGCTTGCGGCTTCGGTGGCCGCGTAGAGGCGCCAGGTTCCGGGCACTCCCTTGAGCTCCCGCTCGCCACGGTCTTCGAGGGCGAGCCCGGTGCCCGCGACCAGGTCCTTGACCGTCTGAGAGACGAGCACTTCGCCCGCCCCAGCGGCGGTTGCGACGCGTGCGCCGATCGAGACGGCGAGTCCTGCGACCTTCCCCTCGTGCAGCTCGCACTCGCCGGTGTGGACTCCGGCACGCACCTCGAGACCGAGCTCGCGCATGCCGTCGACGACGGCCTGCGCGCAGCGAATCGCCCGACCCGGGCCGTCGAACGTCGCGAAGAAGCCGTCGCCGGCCGTGTCGCGCTCTTCACCGCGGAAGCGACCCAGCTCGCGGCGCACGAGTGTGTGGTGCTGCTCGAGCAACTCCCGCCACGCGCGGTCGCCGAGCTCGGCGACCCTCTCGGTCGAAGCGACGATGTCGGTGAAAAGGACGGTCGTGAGCACCGTGTCCGGAATTTCCGACGCTGCTTCACCGGCGGCAAACCGCTCGAGTTCGTCGGCGATGTCGAGAGATAGAAAGATCCCGAAGTAATCCGTGCCTGAGACAGGGACGCACTGTGCGCCGGCGATCAGACGTGCCACCTCGAACGCGGGGCCCTCGCCGATGGAACCGCGCCGGTACAGGACGAGCGTCGGAGCCCTGACGGCCGGGAGGACCTCGCTCAGGTCTGTCTCGAGGAAGGCGCGGTTCAGGGCGTACGCAACGGCGGGGCTCGCGCCGACTCGGAGGTGGTTGGCGAACCACTCACGGTCCTCCTCGCGCTCGTAAAGCGTCTGACAGCCGTGAAGCAGCAGCTCGTCGCTGTAGGCGCGCGTGCCCCAGCGGTCGCGCAAGTCCGCGAGCTCCTGCTGCGCCTCCGAAGCGTCCTCCGCAAAGTCGGGACCGGGGTGGAACAGCACGAGCGCCCGCACGCGCTCCGGGTAGGTCGCTGCGTAGAGCGCTGCCATAGCACTGCCCTCATGAGCGCTGAGGACGACGGCGTGCGTCGAGCCGACGTCGTCGAGGACCGCCCGCAGGTCGTCCATGCGGGTTTCGAGCGCCGCGAACTGCCCACCGTGGTCCGAGAGGCCCGTGCCGCGCTTGTCGAAGAGGATCAGGCGGAAAGACTGCGCGAGCCGCTCGTAGAACGTGCGCCAATACGGCGATTCCCAGTCGTACACCAGGTTGGACATGTAGTCGGGGACGTAGACGAGGTCGGTGTCACCGGCTCCCACGACCTGGTAGGCAATGGCGACGCCACCGCTCCGTGCGTACCGGATGTCAAGCTCCACGCGCCGATCCTTGCGTAGATCGCGCGCGGCGGCAACGCAGCCCGGCTTGTTCAGCGCTGGTTGCCGCTGTCGACCGTGACCTCGGGCCACGCCGGACCGACATCTGGGTCAGGCGCGGTCTGTTCGCGCTTGTCTCCGTAGCTCAGGCGCGGACGCGAAGTCGCTCGACGCCGAGCTCCTTCGCGAGGGCCTTCGCGCGGGCGGCGATCGAGTGCCGCAGCTCGTCCGGCTCGAGCAGGACAGCCTCACCTCGGAGCGAGAGCACCTCGCTCTCGAGCCACTCGTCGCTGCCGACCGGCACGTCGCGCACGGCGCTCCCGTCCGCGAGCAGCCGGCCGCCGCGCTCGACCGCCCACCGGGCGATGTCCGCATTGAAGAGGAGCTTCGCGGTGCGCGCGTCGCGGAGCCGCGTCGGTTCGAATCCCTCTCGCGCCTCGAATCGCTCCCGGGTCAGCTTCGCGCTCCGCATCCGGTCGAGTCGGAACGACCGGGCGCCGTCGCTTGTTCGGTCCCACGTGTGGACGTACCAGTTCGGCAGCTGCCGCTCGAGGGAGTACGGCTCGACGAGCCGCGTCGAGGGTTCTGAATCGACCTCCTTCTGGTACTCGATCTCGACGAGCCGCCGTTCGCGCATCCCGCGCGCGAGCCTCGAAACGAGGTCGACCTCCTCGGTCGCGACGTGCGGTTCGGGCGTCTGCGCGAGCTCGAACTGGCCGAACGTCTCCTCGAGCTTCTTCCGCACGCGGGAGAGAGGCGTGTGCGCGTCGGCCGCGATCATCGGGCCGACGTACTCGAGCGCGAGCCGGATCGCACGGGCCTCGAGCGGCGTCAGTCGCGGCGCGGCGCGGAACGTGTCGCCCCAGAGCTCTTTGTCGACGTGGACGGAGCCGTCGCGGAGCTCGGCGTAGACGGTGTAACAGCCGCCGCCGAAGTTGACGAGGTTGAGCAG
>DASSLB010000027.1:0-4053 GCA_035689945.1 Gaiellaceae bacterium
TGGCCCGCCAGGCGCATTCGCGTTCCCGAGCGGGAAGACCGGCGCAGCAACCAGGTAACCCGCAGCGGCCCAGGCCCGCAGCAGTCGCTCGTAACGGAACGGCGTCGTCGCAAACCCGTGCCCGAAGACGACTAGCGGCCACGGGCGATTCCCATCCACAGCAGGCGGATACCAGAGGTGCGTCGTCAACGGCCGAGCCACTCGTCTGCCTCCCGGCAGCCGAATCGTCCGAGACTCATCGACCAGATGAAGGACAGACGGCAGCGCCGCGCGGTGTCCCGTGCGTTCAGGGCGGGCCCCGGCCGATTGCGGCGACGTCGAGACACACGACGCGACCGCCGCCAGCACGAGCCCGTACATCGCTGTCGCGCGCACCCGCAACAGAGTGCCCGATGGCTTTCACCACCGCAACGGATGGAGCACGCGCCTGGGCCAGCGTTCGGGGATGACCCCCGGAGCGCGGGACCCGTTTGCTGAGGTCAGAGCGTGTGCAGGGGCACCTCGTAGAACTCAACGGAGGAGCGGTTCCCGGCGTTGCCTGGGCCTGCGTTCATAGCCTCATCGCCTTTGCGCATTGCCTCCTCGCTGTCGAAGAGCGTCACCCCTAGCATCTCTCCAGACTCGCGATCGGCGAGAAGCAAGAACCTTGCGTCGGCAAGCTCGGGCGGCACCGATCCTGCGTCAAGGGCAGATCGAAGTCTCTCCACCCTTGCATCGACGTCTGCCGGATCGCCGTCGAACCTCGCCACCCGGGCCCACATCTCAGCTGACCGAATCCCGGAAGGCGACGGCCTCTCCGGCGATCGCTGACGACTCCTCGATCGGAACGATCGGGTTCGACGTGAACCGCAGCCACGGCGTCCGGGGAGCCGTCGTACGGGCGAGCGCGTCGGCGCTTTCGGCCTCGATCACTGCCACACCCCCACTCCCGTCGGCGAAGCCGTAGAACCCTTTGAACTCGGCTCCTGCTGGTGGCTGCCATTTCGAAAAGATCCCGAGCGACCTGCGAATGCCGTCCTCGCTGGTATCGATGAACTCCCACGTGACGTGAAAAAGCACCGAACGCTTCCTTTCCTCAGACTGGCGGGCACAACGAACCGCCCGGCCGCCGACTCTACGCCGTCGCGGTAGCGCAGGACGAGCCAGGCGACAGGAGCCTGGGCTGGGCCAGTGTTCCGGAATGACCCCTGAGCCGGGGGCTCCTGAGAGGCCGGCAGAGGTCTGCTGCGGCCTCGAGCAGCACTAAGCTCGGCCGTTATGGACGTCCCTGAGATTCACTACGCGCGAAGCGGCGATGTGGCGATCGCTTATCAGGTTGTCGGCGACGGCCCGATCGACATCGTCTTTGTTCCGACGTTTGCGAATCTCGTCTTTCCCTGGTTCAACCGGGATTGGAAGGCGTTCTACGATGGTTTGGCCTCGTTCGCGCGCCTGATTCTGCTCGATAAGCGCGGCACTGGGCTCTCGGACCGGCCACGTGATCTAGGAAGCCTTGAGGCGCGCATGGACGACATCCGTGCGGTTGTTGATGCGGTCGAGGCCGAACGGGCAGTGCTTGTTGCGAGCGGTGCGGGTGGTCAACCTTGTGCGATGTTCGCGGCGACCTATCCAGAACGGACGCGGGCGCTCGTCCTTGTGAACACGCCGGCGCGTGCTGTGAAGGCGGAGGACTATCCGTATGGACTCGAACCGGATGCCTGGCGCGAGCAACTCCGGGAGGTGCGCCAGCGCTGGGGTGAACGTGATTACTTCGAGGAACAGGCTCGCAGGGCTAATCCGAGCGCGGACGATGAGTTCGTTTCCTGGTTCGTGACCTGCCAACGCTTCAACGCGAGCCCGGGCGCTGCACTGAACTTCTATCGGGTCCTCGGCGAGACCGATCTGCGGGACGTTCTTTCGAGCATCAGCGTGCCGACGCTTGTACTCCACGGGCCAGCTCAGCGCGACGAGATGCTCGATGTTGCTCGCCGCGTCCCTGATGCGCGGTCAGTCGCTCTGGCAGCGGACACGCTCATCGAGACGTTCGAGAGCATCGCGCGTGAGACCAGAGCTTTCGTCGAAGATGAACGTCCGGAGGATGTCCCTGACTCGGTCCTCGCAACAGTTCTGTTCACAGACCTTGTGGGCTCCACCGAGCGAGCAGCAACGATCGGCGATCGGGCATGGCGAGATCTGCTGAGCCGTCACCACGAGGATGTGCGGCGTGAGCTTGTCCGCTATCGGGGCGAGGAGATCGACTCCGCGGGCGACGGCTTCTTCTGCCGCTTCGACGGTCCTGCCCGGGCAGTGGCCTGCGCGCAAACGATCGTGACCCGTGCCAAAGAGCTCGACCTTGCCGTCCGCGCTGGAATCCACACGGGCGAGTGCGAGGTCGTAGGGGAAAAGCTTGCAGGCATCTCGGTCGTTACCGGCGCTCGCGTCGCCGCGCTCGCCGACTCCGGCGAAGTACTCGTCTCGCAGACCGTCAAGGATCTCGTCGCGGGTTCGGGGTTCGAGTTCATCGACCGAGGCACCCACGAGCTGAAAGGCGTTCCAGGCGACTGGCGCCTCTACTCAGCGGCCGCGCGCACATAACCCAGATCACTGGCGGCGTCGAGACCTACCGCTCGGTTAGCCGGCACTCGTCGTTTCGCGAAGCGCCCTACAGCTGCAGCTCGAAGAAGAGGACGCCGGGAATCGGGTTGTCGCTGTACGGCTCGCACGGCACGAAGCCGAGCGAGGCGTAGATCCCCCGCGCGGTCTCCATCCGAGGCAGCGTGTCGAGGCGCATGAGCGTGTAGCCGAGCTCGCGTGCCCTCGCCACCGCAGCCGCGGCGAGCGTCCTGCCCAACCCGGTGCTGCGCGCCGGCTGCCGGACGTAGAGCCGCTTGAGCTCGGCGGAGCCGTCCGGAAGGCGCTTGACCGCGACCGAGCCGACGAGCGTGCCGGCGTCGTCGCGCGCGACGAGCAGCGCGTCGTAGTAACCCGGCAGCGCCGCGAGCTCGTCCTCGAAGCCGTCGTGCCAGAAATCGTCGCCGATCCAGGCCGCGTACTCGCGGAACATCACGCGGAGGTCGGCGACGTCGCCTGCTTCCGCGTCCGAGATCAGCGGAGCGCCCGCAGCTCCTCCATGTCCTCGGCGCTCGGCTCCCACGCACCGGCGGCGACGTTGGCGCACACCTGCTCCGGCGTCGTGGCGCCAGCGATCACAGAGGTGACGGCCGGCATCGCGAGCAGCCCGCCGATTGCGACCTCGAGCAGCGAGGCGCCGCGCTCGTCGGCGTAGCGCTGCAACGCTTCGACGCGATCCCACTGCTCGGCCGGGATCTCGCGGCCGGCGAGCCGCCCCTCGGTCGCTGTCTCCCCGCGCCGGTACTTGCCGGTGAGGAGGCCGCTGGCGAGCGGGAAGTACGGGAGGAAGCCGATCCCGAGCGTCTCACACGTCGCCAGAACCGCGTCTTCCGCCTCCCGCTCGACGAACGAGTACTCGTTCTGCAGCGAGACGAAGCGGTGGAAGCCGGCGCCGCGCGCGACCTCCTCGGCAGCCTCGACCTGCTCAGAGGAGAAGTTCGAGGAGCCGATCCAGCGCACCTTGCCGTCGTGGACGAGGTCGTTGAGCGCCCCGAGTGTCTCCTCGATCGGCGTCACGGGATCGGGCTCGTGCAGCTGGTAGACGTCGATCACGTCGGTGCGCAGGCGTCGGAGCGAGCTCTCGACCGCCCACTGGATGTAATCCGGGTTGCCGCGCCGCTCCTCCGGCCGCTCGTCCATCGGCTTCCCGAATTTCGTCGCGATTAGGACGCGGTCGCGCCGCCCCTCGAGCGCGCGACCGATGAACTCCTCGCTCGCGCCCTGTCCGTAGATGTCGGCCGTGTCGAGGAGCGTCACGCCGAGCTCGACGGCGCGGTGGATCGTGGCGATCGACTCCCGCTCGTCGGCCCCCTTGTAGAACTCGCTCATCCCCATGCACCCGAGCCCCAGCGCCGAGACGGCGAGCCCCTGGGCTCCGAGCTTCCGTGTCTCCATGTCCGATCCTCCCGTTCGCGAGAGCCTAGCCCCTCGCCGGACGCCGCG
>DASSLB010000028.1:0-7633 GCA_035689945.1 Gaiellaceae bacterium
TTCGCCGCGTTGGTGGTCAGCAGGTGGCGCTCACAGCGCCAGCTGGTCAAGTTCGTGTTCAACCTCGCGGAGCTTCCGCTCTGCAGCGCGGTTGCGTTGATGATCTTCCGCTCGCTCGGCTCGCCTTCGGATTCGGCGCCACATCTCTGGGCGCTCGTCCTGCTTGCGTGTGCGGTCGCCCATGTCATCGGCATCCTGCTCGTCTCGACGGTGATCGCGATCAACGAGGATCGTTTCCTTGCGCCTCAGCTCGGCCGGACGCTCCTCACATCGACGCTTGGGGCAGTGGCGACCGCGTCACTCGCTCTTGCAGTCGTCGAGCTCCTCCAGGTTCGCCCGCTGGCCGTGCTCCTTCTCGTGATTCCTGTCTCGGCCTGCGTAGCCGCCTTCCGGGGTTACATGAAGCAGCGCGAGCAGCGTGAGCACGTGGAGTTCCTCTATGAGTCGATGCGGGCCACACAGGGCGCGCCGGAGTTCGGGCTTGCGGTCGGGCAGCTCCTCGTCGCAGCACGTCGGCTTCTCCGCGCCGAGTACGCCGAGGTTCTCCTGCTTCCCGCCTCAGAGGGCGAGGGGCCCATCCGCAGTGTCAGCGGGGTCGAGGGCGAGCTCCTGATGCACCCCGAAGAGAAATTCTCGCCCGGCGAGGAGGCTGCCTTCACGCAGATCGCCATGGTCGGCCATGGGACGCTGGTTGCGGCTCGCCGCAGCGCACACGAGCTCGATGCGTTCCTCGAGGCTCGGGGGCTCGAGGAAGCGATCGTCGGGCCCCTGCGCGGGGAGAATCGGACGATCGGGATCCTCGTCGTCGGCGAGCGTGCCGGTGATGTGAGCACGTTCTCGGATGTCGATCTCGACCTGTTCGACACGTTTGCCGGCCATGCGAGCATCCTGCTCGAGAATGGCCGGCTCGAGCACTCACTCGCCGAGTTGACGCAACTCAAGGAGCAGCTGCGCCATCAGGCCTATCACGACACGCTGACCGGGCTGCCTAACCGCCTTCACCTTCTGGAGGCGATCGAGCTCGAGCTCGAGAGAGACAACCATCTGACGGCCGTCCTCTACCTCGACCTCGATCGCTTCAAGTCCGTCAACGACACCTGGGGTCACAGCGCCGGCGACGAGTTGCTCACTCAGTTCGCTCGTCGACTCGGCGGGGCGATTCGCGCCCAGGACCTCGCGGCCAGGCTCGGCGGTGATGAGTTCGCGGTGCTCGTGCGCAGGGCGGGAACCGAGACTGCGATTGCCGCCGCGGAACGGCTGCTGAGCGCGGTTGGCGGCACCTATTCGCTCGGGTGCGGCGAGATTTCCTGTCACGTGAGCGTAGGCATCGCGGTCGGCGCCGCCGGTCTCACCAGCGCCGAGGATCTCATCCGCAATGCGGATATCGCGATGTACAGCGTCAAGCGATCGGAGCGGCCGTACACGCTCTACGAGGCGGACCTTCACGAGCGGCTGCGCGCGCAGCGGCAGCTCGGGCTGGACCTCGAGCTGGCGCTCGAACGGGGCGAGCTCGCCGTCCACTACCAACCGGTCGTGCGACTTGCGGACGGGGAGGTCGAGGGCTTCGAGGTGCTCGCCCGCTGGCCGCACCCGACCCGTGGCCTGCTCACGGCGAGCGAGTTCCTGCCGGCTGCGGAGGAAGCCGGACTGTCCATCGAGCTCGGACGGGTCGTTCTCGAGAAGGCTCTCCAAGCCGCCTGCCACTGGCCGGAGCGGCTGAGCATCTGGCTCAACGTCGCACCTGCGGAGTTCGCGAACGAGGGGCTCGTCGACACCCTCGCCGAGTCGTTGGAACGGTTCGGCGTGGAGCCCAGCCGCCTCGTAATCGAGGTGACGGAATCGGGTGTCATCCAGAGCAACGACGCGGCGCTCGTGGCCATGCAGCGGCTACGCGAGCTCGGCGTGAGCTTGTCGATCGACGACTTCGGCACCGGCTACTCGTCGCTGAGCCGACTCGCCGAGCTTCCAATCCAGTCGCTGAAGATCCCGAAACCGTTCGTCGACAAGCTCGTCGGCCAGGATCCCGACGAGGCCTTCGTCGATGCGATCCTGCGGCTGGGCGAATCGCTGGGCCTCGCGGCGGTCGCCGAGGGAATCGAGCATCCCGCGCAAGCGGCGCGCCTGCGGGAGCTCGGCTGCCGCTTCGGCCAGGGCTATCTGTTCGGCAGGCCGGAGCCTGCGGCGGAAGCCGAGCGCCTTCTGCGCGAACGGGAATCGGCTCGATACGCACAGCTCGCTCGCGACCCGGCCGGTCTTCCGTAGAGACACAGCTCGTCGCGAATCCCCCAAAAGGGGGAGGCCCGGCGAGGGCCGGTGACGAGATGATCTGCTTGACTCTCGCTCGGGGCTGACGGCAACAACTCTGCGGCGGAGTTTTGAAGCGGCGGGCTTTCCCGCCGCTTCGGCCTTTCTGGGAACGATCAGCCCTTTCCGACCTTGAGGATCGGCGCGTTGAGAACGATGTGCGCATCCTGCATGGTCAGCTCGCCTTTCTTGGCCAAGCCCTTGATCTGGTCATCCCGGCCGAGCACAACCGGCTTGACCCCCTTCTTCCAGGTCACCCAGATCTCTTCCCAGAGGGGGTTGTAATCGGTTTCACCGGGCTCGGAGCCGAACACGGTCAGCTGGCCCTTCGCGGCGGCGCCGCGCACGAAGTATTGGTCAGGCAGACCCTTCAGCCCTTTGAGTTCGGCGGAGTAGTTGACGTGCATCGCAGTCGCTTGCGACTTCGACGACACGTCGGTGATCAGGTATGTGTCGATGTGCTTGTCGTAGTAACCCTTGTAGACGGGCTGGGCCGTCATCTTGGCTGTCCCGATGTTCGGCAACCCGCCCGTCGATGCGGCTGCGATCGCGGCAGCCGCGGCGACGAGGCCGAACCCGACCAATACGAGAACGATCCTGCGCACCTGCTCCTCCTTGTCTAGAGTGACGGCAGTGGTTACGCGCAAGATGTCGCTCCGGATTGGCGTCATCGCCGCCGTCGCGGGGGCGGTGGCTGTTTCAGCGGCCGTCTGGAGCGGGACGGGCGCCGCGAGCGCGCGTCATCTGACGAAGACGCCGACCGTCATGACGCGGAAGGTCGGGAAGCTCGGCGTGATCCTCGTCAACGGCCAGGGCCGCACGCTCTACATGTTCGTCCCGGACAAGCAGAAGAAGGTGACCTGCAAGGGCTCGTGCGCGGTCATCTGGCCGCCGCTCAAGATCAAAGCCGGGCAGAAGCCGACCGCCGGCGGTGCCGCGAAGAAGTCGTTGCTCGGGACGTACAAGACGGCCGGCGGCAGCGTCGTCTCGTACAACCGCTGGCCGCTCTACACCTACATCACGGACCACAAGCCGGGGCAGGCGACCGGGCAGGGCGTCAACAACAGCGGCGGCCTCTGGTACGTCCTCTCCCCGTCCGGCAAGGTCATCAAGACAAAGCGGTAGTCGCGGAGCCGCGGCTATGCCCGCGCGGCGATCTGCACGGCGAGGAACGCCGCGTAGAGGACGATGAGGAACGCGCCGGCAGGCCGACCTGCGCCGCCCCGCCTTCCAAACAGCACGAGCGCGACAGCGGTCATTCCGAACAGCCACGCGAGGCCGAAGACTTCGAGGGCGGAGAACGCGGTTAGGCTCCCGAGCGCTGCCGGTAGCGCGATCCCGGCGACTACGTTGATCGAGTTCGAGTTCAGGGTCTCGCTCATGAGCGCCGAGCCGCGCTGCTGCAGGCCGAAGCGGATGCCGGTCCAGGCGTTCGGCAGTGCAGCCAGCACTCCGAGGACGACCGCGCCGACGAGTGTCTGCGGCACCGACCACCGGTCGGCGAGTGACGTCGCCGCCCGTACCGCACCCACGCTGCCGCCCACGATCAGGCAGAGTGCCGCGACGAGGACGAGGCCAAGCTGCACCGCTTCGCGGCTGGAATCGAGCGGCTGCAGTCGGGGGTGCTCCTCTCCGAAGCTCCTTTGCACGAAGCGCGACTCCTCGGCCCCGAGCCGCAGCACGCGGGCGAACCGCTGCCCGGCGGCGAGAAGCGCGATATAGGGGACGGCAACGATGCCGACGAGCACGATCCCAGCCGTGCCGCCGAGGACGCCGCCCGCAACTGCGACCGCTACGCCGATCCCCCACAGCCCGACGAACGCCTCGAGCTCGAGCGCCTCGTGCCGCGCCCTGATCCTCGCGGTCACGACGGCGCTCAAGCCGAGCATCGCTGCGATGTTGAAGGCGCTCGCCCCGACGGCGACTCCGACAGCAACCGCATGCCGGTTCTGGACCAGGGCAGTCACAGCGGAAGCGAGCTCAGGCGCGTCGGCGGCGAGTGCGGTCAGAAGGCCGAGCAGCGTCTCCGGCAGACCGAGCCTGAGGCCGATGTGATCCAGCCGGCCCGCGAACACCGACGCGGCGGCGAGCATGACGGCGACTGAGGCGAGGAAGAGTGGGATGGCAGCTGCGGGCGTCATTGGCTGACGCCGACCAGCCTTCCCGGCACACCGCTCGGAAAGCTAGCGCAGCCGGCTCAGGGGCCCGGTTCGGGCGGAGGCTCTTCCGCCTCGATCTCTGCTTCCGCAGCCTCGGCGGCTGCGGGTGTCCCAGGAATGCCGGGGCCAACCCCGCCGGCGCTCGTCTCCGTGCCCTCCGCGGCCGCCTTGACGTCGGGCTCGCCGTCGCCCGAGGAAAACAGCCGCTTGAACCAGTTGCCAAGACTCATTGCCCCGGAGCATAAGCGATCATCTGCTGGGTGATCGTCTCGCTGCATGTCGCGACCGGAGGCGCGCTCGGCGCTCTCGTCCGATCCCGGCCCCTTGCTCTCTTGCTCGGGCCGGCCCTGCACGTTGCCGGCGACCGGGTGCCGCACGAGGACATCCCGGACGAGAGCTTCGAGATCGGAAGCGGCCTCGTCGCACTGGGTCTGCTTGCGGCGAGGCGAGGGCCGCTCGACGCCGCCGTGCTGGGCGGCGCCGCGGCGGCCATGCCGGATCTCGAGCACGTCGTACCCTGGCTCCGTCCGGGCGGAGAGATGCTTTTCCACCGCGGCGAAGGTCGCCATGGTGTCGGCATCACGGTCGAGGCCCAACTCCTGATCGCAGGCGCGACGGTCGGCTGGCTGCTCGGCCGGCGCCGGTAGCCTCGCCACGATGAAGGTCGGCATCGTTGTCCCGTACTCGTGGTCTTTCGGCGGCGGCGTCGTCGACCACGCCGAGGCGCAGGCTCGCGCGCTGGAGGAGCTCGGGATCGAGACGCGCCTCCTGATCGGCAACGATCCGCCCGGCTCCCTCAGCCAGATTCTCCACCCGCGCCAGGGCAGGCCCGGCCCGCCGCCGCCGCGCGTGATCCCACTGGGCCGCTCGGTGATCGTCCCCGGGAACGGAGCGCTCTCGAACCTCGTGCTGAGCCCGCATGCGCTGCCGCAGCTCCGGCGTGCGCTCGCACGCGAGCGCTTCGACCTCCTGCACGTCCACGAGCCGCTCGCGCCGATGCTGAGCCCCGCTGCACTTGCTCTCTGGGACGGGCCGACGCTGGGCACGTTTCACGCAGCCGGCGACTCGGCGTGGCGACCGATCGCGGACGCGCTGTGGGGCTTCCTGCTCGACCGGATCGACCTCCGGATCGCCGTCTCCGAGCAGGCCCGGCAGACGGCCGGCGCATTTTCAGCGGGCGACTACGAGGTGATCCCGAACGGTGTCGACATACCGGATCACGTCGATGCCGGGGAACGGGACGACCAGATCGTCTTCCTCGGCCGGCACGATCCCCGGAAGGGCCTGCCCGTGCTGTTGCGCGCCTGGCCGCAGCTGCGCGGCCTCGGCGCCCGGCTCCGCGTGATCGGGGCTGACCCCCTGGCCGTCCGCCTGCTGCTGACGCGGCTGCACATGTCCGACGAGGGGATCGACGTGCTCGGCTTCGTCGACGACGAGACGCTGACCCGCGAGCTGTCCGCGGCGAAGCTCCTCGTCGCCCCGTCGCTGGGCCACGAGAGCTTCGGAATGGTCATCACGCGAGCCCTCGCCTGCGCGACTCCCGTGGTGGCCTCCGACATTCCCGGCTATCGCGAGGTCGTGACTCCCGAGACCGGGATCCTGACACCGCCCGGCGATCCGGACGCGCTCGCGGAAACCATCGCGACGCTGCTGGCCGACGAGCCCATGCGCGCTGCGATGGGCATTGAGGCGCGCGAGCGCGCGGCACGCGAGTACGCGTGGCCGCTGCTCGCCAGGCGGCTTGCGGATTGCTACGAGCGTGTCTTAGCCGCTTAGGCGGGAGGGGCCGGCCAGGCGCAGCATCCGCGGCCCGACGAGCCGCAGGATCCGGTTCGGCCTTTCGACGATCGGCTCCCCGTCCTCCCCGCTCAGCTCGGCGATCGCCGCGTCGACGCGGTGCTTCACGTCGAGCACGCCCTCGCGGAGCCCGAGCTCGTCCAGCCGGACGGCGAGGCGCTTCATGTTCATGACGTAGTAGTAGAGCGAGTCGACGTCGGGGCCGTACGACTCCGCGAGGTGCGCGTCGATCAGGCCGTGGGACGCCTTCGCGCGCCGCACCATCCGGTCGGCGAGATCCATGTACTCGCCGCAGACGGCGAGCAGTCGCTCGGCGGCGCCCTCGAACTCCTCCAGGAAACGGTGCGTGGCGAGGACGGCGATGCGGACATGCCGCCCCTCGTCGCGGCGCACGTTCGTCTGCCCTTCTTTCATCCCGGGCAGGTCGTAGGCGTCGTAGAGCGCATTGCCCTTCGCGCGGCGGATGACGACGTCGCTGTTCGCGACGACGTCCTCGCTGAGCACGCCGTAGATGAAGATCGCCGTATAGAGATCCTCGAGCGGACGGTTCGGCCGGAGCAGGTGCTGCATCTCGTCCTCGAAGCGGTCGAAGAGGATCTCGGCGACGAAGTTGTTGTACTTCTTCGCCACCTGGTCGACCTCGCCGGCGGGGATCCCGAGTACCTCGGTCGCGACCCGGAGCAGGCTGCCGCGGTGCATCCGCTCGTCGTGCTCCTGCGTCATGAGCGCCGCACGCATCCCCTCGTAGTCGGGCTGCTGCGGCACAGCGGCGACGATCCTGCCCATCCAGTCGTCGACGATTCCCTCCGCGCGGTAGATCGTCCCGAACACGCGCTTCACCGCCTCTTGCTGCCGGCCGGACAGACCGCGAAAGCTCGCGGCGTCGGTGGAGAGGTCGACGCTGTACGCGTCCCAGGTGTGGACGTGCGCGGCGGCGAGGATGTCGCCGAAGGTCTTCCAGCCGCCGGTGACCTGCCGGTCGGCGGCCTCGTCGTCGGCGATCAGCGCCTCGATCTCGCCCAGGAGCCGACCGATCTTTGCGCTGCGGGCAGGGAGGTCAGTAGCAACGTCCACGGGCACAACTTTACGGGAGAGGACGGGCGCCGACCGCAACGGCCGGCGCCCGAGCGATTGCTTACGGATACGAAAGGACGCAACCGCCGTTATTGCTGTTGAAGGCGTTGCTCCAGAGTGACTGGACGGGGAAGGACGTTCCGTTCAGGGAGACGCTGGCCGACGCGCCCTGGCCGCTCGAGATCCAGGCGCATTTGTCGCCGTTTTCGGCGCCCCTGCTGTCGAGCCAGCCTCCGTTCGGATACTGGTCGGTGATCGTCTCGGCCATCTCGTGGCCGCCGACGATCGTGATCCCGGCG
>DASSLB010000029.1:0-5376 GCA_035689945.1 Gaiellaceae bacterium
ACCTGGCCCAGCGCCTCGCGCCTCTTCTCGAGTCTCTCCACCGTCGCCGCGAGCTGCTCCCGGTCGTCGCCTTCCGCCGGCTCATCCGCATTCGCCGCTTCGAGGCGTCGGCGCGCCTCGTCGGCCTCGGCTTCGAGTCGCGCCGCTTCCACCTCGATGGACGAGACCGCCTCGGAGGCTGCCGCGAGCTCCTGGCGCAGCTCCACCTCTGCGGCACCGAGCCGGCGGAGCTCGGCGCCGAGCTCGCCGCTGCGAGCAGCACCGGCGTCGACCTCTTCGCGCAGCGGCGCTTCGAGGTGCGCCACTGAGACCTCGAGTGCCCTCAGGAGCCGCTCGGTGAGCTGAAGGCTGCGGTCGGCGAGCGGATCCCGTTCGAGCGAGTACGCAGCGTCGGGAATCGGAATCTCGAGCCGCGCGCGAAGCTCCGCGAGCTCGGCCGCGAGCGACCGCCGGCGCGCCTGTAGCTCGAGCAGCAGCGCCTCCGCCGTCTCGCCTGCGAACCACAGTTCGCCACGCGCAGGGTCGTAACCGAAGCCTTCAGGCGTGACGGCGGGAACCGGCGACGCCAGCAGCTCCTCCTTCGCGACGACGGGCATCTGGGCAACGAGGTGCGCGGGGTCGCGACCGACGAGGACGACGAGGCTGCCGAGGCCCGCATCTCGTGCCCGCTCGAGCAGCGCGAGCGCTCCTGCCTTGTCGTCCCGGACGACGGCGGAGGCAGAGCGTCCGAGCGCGGCCGCGACGGCACGCTCGCTGCCCGGCTCGACCTCGAGCAGCGACAGAGCGATGCGCTCGCCGTCCTCTGCGAGTGCGCGCGCCGCCGGCGGCAGCCCTTCGCGCTCGGCGAGGGCGCGGTCGAGCGTCCGGAGGCGTTCCTCGAGCAGGTGAGCCTCATCCGCGAGCGCGGCTCGCTCGGCGCGAACGCGCTCGTCGAGTACGCGGCGCGGACGGGTCAGTTCGTCGCGGAACCGCAGCGCCCGCGCTTCCGCCGATTCGCGTCGCAGCTCCAGGCGCTCGACTGCGCTGCGTAGCCGATAGAGCGCCTGCAATGCGTGCTCACGCGCGCCCGCTGCATCGGCGAGCTCCTCCTCGGCACGCCCGCGTTCGGCGAGCAGCGCCTCGAGCCTCTCCTCCACGCCGCGCCGCGCGCTGGCGGCCGACGTCCGCCGCGTCCCGAGCGCCGCGAGCCGCTGCTCGAGCCCGGAAAGGTCGAGCTGCGCAATGCGAGCCCGCAGGCGCGCGAGCTCGAGCCCGAGCTTCTGCGCCCGCTCCGCGGCGGTCGCCTGCAGCGCGAGCGGCCTAAGCCGCTTCTTCACCTCCGCCTCGACGTCGCGCGCACGCTCGACCTCGATCGCCACGCGGGCGAGCTTGAGCTCGGCGCGGTGCCGTCGCGCCTTGAAGCGGCCGAGCCCCGCTGCTTCCTCGATCAGCGCCCGCCGCTCGGCCGGGCGCGACGCGAGGATCGCCTCGACCTTGCCCTGGCTGATGATCGAGTGCATTCCCTGGCCGAGCCCGAGATCGGCCAGCAGCTCCACGAGGTCGAGCCGCCGCACAGCGACCCGGTTGACGAGGTACTGCCCCTCTCCGCCGCGGTGCAGTCTTCGCGCGACCGAGAGCTCCGCATAGTCGACAGGCAGCGCACCGTCGGCGTTGTCGAAGAGAAGCTCGACCTCGCAGAAGTCGGCCGCGCCGCGCGAGCCCCCGCCGGCAAACAGGACGTCGTCCGGCTTCTCGGCGCGAAGTTCGGTCGGGCTGAGGGAACCCGCCGCCCAGCGGATCCCGTCAGAGACATTCGACTTCCCGGAGCCGTTGGGTCCGACGATCACGCCAACGCCCGGCTCGAGACGGATCTCGACCGGGTCGGGAAAGGACTTGAAGCCACGCAGCTTGACGGCGCGCAGATGCACCGCATTGACCCTAACGACGTGCGCGGACGCTACTGCTCGTCGTCTTCGTCGCGGGCGAGTGCCGCGTCCTCGTCGGCAGGCTCGTCGGCAAAGATCTCGAGGATCCCACGTGGTGTGGGATCGGTCTCTTCCGCGGTGAGCCGCCGCAGGCGCAGCTCCGAGTTGGTCGGACGCCGCTCAGCCATGAGGCGGGGAAATATGCCAGAAACTAGGAAATGTCGCCGACGTCGAGCTTCGCAAGCGCCTCGCGTGCGGCTTCCTGCTCGGCGGCCTTCTTCGTGTTCCCCGTGCCGCGACCGAGCTCCTCGCCGTCGATGACCGCGGCACAGGTGAAGCTCCGCTCGTGCGGCGGCCCCTCGACCGACACCTCCACGTACGTCACGTGCCGTCCGCTGCGGGCGAGGAGCTCCTGCAAGTCGGTCTTCTGGTCGACGCGCGTCGTGAGCGCCTGCTCGATCTGCTCCGAGAACGCGGCGACGACAGCGTCCTCGATCGCCGCGAAGCCGTGCTGGAGGAAAAGCGCGCCGAGAGCCGCCTCGATGACCGCCGCGAGCACGTTGCGATTCCGCGAAAGCCGCTCGAACTCCTCGTCCAGGTGCGCCGGAGCCCGCTCGACGAGCCGCGTCCCGAGGTCGAGCTCGCGCGCCACCTCCGCGCAGGTTGCGCGCGAGACGACGTGCGAACGCACCTTCGCAAGCCGTCCTTCGCTGAAGTCGGGGTGGCGGGCGTAGAGCGCGTGTGCGACCGCGAGCTCGAGAACGCTGTCGCCGAGGAACTCGAGCCGCTCGTACGAGGCGCTACGGTCGCTCGCCCACGACGTGTGGGTGAAGACAGGCCCGGCGAGCTCCGGCGGAAGCTCGTCGATCAGCTGCGCGAGGTCGCGATCCGCGGCTACTGGTGCGAAGTGACGTAGTCGACGGCTTGGCCGACGGTCTGGATCTTCTGCGCGTCCTCGTCCGAGATCTTTATCCCGAACTGGTCCTCGAGCTCCATGATCAGCTCGACGAGGTCGAGGGAGTCGGCGTCGAGGTCCTCCTGGAAGGATGCCTCCTCCGTGATGTCCGCCTCATCGATGCCGAGCTGCTCGGTGAGGACCTCCTTGACCCGCTCGTAGACTTCCTCGCGCGACGCTGCCATGTCACCTCGTTGTGTTGTCGGGGCTGGAAAGCGGGCCGATCATACAAGCTCCGCGCGCTGGGGCTGAGCGAGACGGGCAGCGAGACGGCCGACGACGTCGTGGTCGACGCCTCGGGCGGCAAGCCGGATCGCGTTTGCAATCGCCGTCGCGGAGGAGTTCCCGTGGGCGATCACGACGAGGCCGCGCAGGCCGAGAAGATAGGCGCCTCCGTACGTGTCGGGATCGAGGCGCTTGCGCAGCCTCCGCGCGGCCGGACGGATGAGGAACCCGCCGAGCGTTCCCGATGTGCTCGCCGTGATCTCCTCGCGCAGGGAGTCGAGCAGCGTCCGGATCGTCCCCTCCACCGCCTTCAGCGCGACGTTTCCCGTGAAGCCGTCCGTGACGAGGACTTCGGCGACGCCCTCC
Source organism: Gaiellaceae bacterium (assembly GCA_035689945.1). Lineage (GTDB taxonomy): Bacteria > Actinomycetota > Thermoleophilia > Gaiellales > Gaiellaceae > Palsa-739. Next base: position 3,451 of record DASSLB010000029.1, read on the forward strand.
AGGATGTCCCGGCCCTCCGCATTGCCGCGGAAGTCGAGATCTGACGCGGCGAGCAGGTCGTGTGCCTCGAGCGTGAGTTGGTTGCCCTTCTCCGGCTCCTCGCCGATCGACAGGAGCCGCACACGCGGTTGCGCAATGCCGAGGATCTCCTCGGCGAAGACCGCGCCCATCGTGGCGAACTGGAGCAGGTGCTCGGCGCGGCAGTCGGCGTTTGCGCCTGCGTCGATCAAGATCGACGGGCCCCGACGAGACGGGATGGGCACTGCGATCGCTGGGCGGCGAACTCCGGGCACGCGCCGCAGCAGGACGAGGCCGGCCGCGAGCATCGCCCCGGTGTTGCCGGGAGACACGACCGCGTCGGCCTCCCCGTCCGCCACGGCCTTGACCGCGCGCACGAGAGAGCTGTCGTGCTTCGTGCGGAAGGCGTCCGCAGGCTTCTCGTCCATGCCGACGACCTGCGTCGTGGGGATGAGAGCGAGCCCGTCTGTGTCGAGCTCCTCCGAGCCGAAGATGACCGGCTGCACGCCGTCCGCCGCGGCCTGGTGTGCACCCTCGATCACGGCCCGCGCCCCACGGTCGCTGCCCATTGCATCGACGGCGACCCGGATCATGGGCGGAGCTTAGGGTCTTACGGAGCCTTGACGCGGAAGGGCTCGACCTCGCGGCCCTTGTAGGTGCCACACGTCGGGCAAACGCGGTGCGGGCGCTTCGGCTGGCCGCACGTCGGGCAGACGTTGACCTTCGGCGCGCTGATCGCATGCGTGGCGCGCCGCTTGTCGCGCCGGGATTTCGAGGTTTTCCGCTTCGGGACTGCCATGGCCGCGCGCCACTATAGCCTGCGCCTGTGGAGACGACGGAGATCCTCGAGCATTTCGACGAGCAGATGCGGCGCAAGGCGGCGCCGGACTCTCTGTTCGTCAGCGACGGCTGGAGCGCGGTGCTCTGGCGGCCGGATGACGGCGAGATCGAGCCGCTCGTCGCCCGGATGCGCCAGCTGCCCGGGCACGTCGAATGGAAGTACTACTCCCACGACGGAGCCGCGCTGCGTGAGCGCCTCGTCGCGGCGGGCCTCGAGCCCGACGACGAGGAGACGGTGGTCGTCGCCGAAGCCTCGTCGATTCCCCCGCCGCCCGACGACGTCGAGCTCCGGATCGTGGACGAGGAGTTCGTCGATCTCGCCGCCTCGGTGTTCGGCGACCGCTTCGACTTGCCGGAGAAGGCAGTCGCCGTCATCGCCGTCGTCGATGGCCGGCCGGTCTCCGGCGGGCGCGTCGACTTCGAGGACGGCGTCGAGTTCGCCGGACTGTTCGGCGGCATCACGCTGCCGGAGTACCGCGGACGAGGGCTTTATCGCGCGACGGTGGCGAAGCGTGCCGAGCTCGCCCGCGAGCGGGGATACCGCTGGCTCTACTCCGACGCGCTGCCGACGAGCCGGCCGATCCTCGAGCGGCTCGGCTTCGTCGCGATTACGACGACGACGCCGTTCATGATTCCCGCTGCAGCTCGCTGAGCTTCGCCCAGCGCGGGTCGACGACTTCCTCGACGTGCTCGTGCGGCTCGGCGTTGAGGTCCTTGCCGCAGACGGGACAGAGCCCGGCGCAGTCGGGCCGACAGAGGATCTTGTCCGGCAGCGCGAGCGCGATCGCGTCGTGCGCCCAGGCGGAGAGGTCGAGCCGGTCGTTGTCGAGGTATTCCGTCTGCTCGTCGTCGCTCTCGGGCTTCGTCGCCTGGTATTCGCGCAGGCTGAGCGAGACCGGCAGCTCGGCGTCGGTGAGGCAGCGGAAGCACGGGCCTTCGAGCGTGACGTCGAACGCGAGCTCGAGGACGGTACCGCTCGACGCGCGGGTGACCGCCAGCTCCGCGGGCACCGGATTCGGCCGTGGATCGTAGGCCTGCCCGCCGAGGAGAAGTGGCTCGAGCTCGATC
>DASSLB010000030.1:0-3859 GCA_035689945.1 Gaiellaceae bacterium
GCACTTCGCTCATGAGGAAGTCACTGCCACCGTGTCGGCGATCTGAATCAAGCGGACAGCCGTGCGGGCAACGATGCGGCGCTCGTCGTCGCCCTCCGCCTCGGGCAGCGTCCGCCACAGGTCGCGAGCGGCCTCGAGCAGTTCGCGGATCTGCTCCAGCTCTTCGCGGTGGACGCCGTTCGGCTCCTCCGTCGCGTTGAGCGCAAGCCCGAGCGCGCCGAAGGCGTCCGGCTGCCGGATGAAGAGAAGCGGCATCGCCATCGAGAGGTACTGGTGGATGCGCGCCTGAGCGAGCGGCTGTTCGAGCACGTGAGGCCCGCGCGGCTGCGACGGTTCGAGCGGCTCCTCGCCGTCTGCGATCCGCGCTGCGTTGCCCGCGAACATCGCGCGTAACTGGTCGTCGTCGAAGGCCGAGACCTGGGCGACGCGCATCGACATCAGGAGGGAGCCGGGCTGCCCGCCGTACGGGTAGTCCGAGGCGTAGACGACCTGCTCCGGCGGGACGAGCCGCAGGAGGCCGAGCAGGTCGATCGCGCTCCAGACCGAGGTGTCGAAGAAGACGCCTCGCTTTCCCGAGAAGTGGTGCGCGAGGTTGGCGAGGTCGGCGATCCCGGCGTGCGCGAGGATCAGCTGGGCGCCCGGGTGCGAGTCGACGAGGCGCTCGAGGCCGGCTGCGATCGGCGGCAGTCCCCGACCGGCGTGGACGAGGATCGGCACACCGCGCTCCGCCGCCAGGGCGAAGACGGGTGCGAGCCGCTCGTCGTTGAGGAGGAACTTCTGGGCGCGTGGATGGAGCTTGATGCCGCGTGCGCCGAGGTCGAGGCAGCGGTGCGCTTCCTCCATCGGCCCCTCGTCGAGCGCGAGACGCACGAACGGAATGAGGCGACCCTCCGAGCGGGCGGCGAACTCGAGCGTCCGGTCGTTCCCCGCGCGGAAGCCGGGATGACGGTCGGGCTCGTCGAGGCAGAACATGAAGGCCCGCGAGATCCCGTAGCGGTCCATTCCGCCGATGAGCTCCTCGTACCGTCCGAGCATCCCGTCGATGTCGGTGCCGAGGTGCGTGTGAGCGTCGAAGACGGGGAGGTCGGCCGGGAGAGCGGCCGACAGCCGCTCGTCCCACTCCGCGACGACGTGCCCGGCTCGCTCGAGTGCCTCCACGAGACGGAATCTAGCCGTGCGCTGCCCAGGGACGCGTCACGCGCAACTTCGTGCCGATTTCGCAAAGGACACTGTCGGCCGCGCGCGGCGGGAGTTAGCAAGGGAGCCGTCATGTCGTCCCTGATCGGAGGCTCCATGAAGCGCATCCACCTGCTCGTCATGCTTTCGCTCCTGGCTCTTCCCTTCGCTGCCGCACCGGCGAGCGGCAGCGGCGCCGGCAGCATCGTGGTCGGCGAGCTCTACGCGTCCGGCGGCAACAGCGGCGCGGCCTTTGCCAACGACTACGTCGAGCTCTTCAACCGAGGCTCCGGCGCTGTCGCCGTCGACGGCTGGACGCTGCAGTACGCCTCGGCCGCCAGCGCGACGTGGCAGATGACCGCGCTGAGCGGCAGCATCCCGGCCGGCGGCCGCTACCTCGTGCAGCTCGCCTCCGGCGGAACGAACGGAGCGGCGCTGCCGACGGCCGACGCGACGGGCACCTCGAATCTCGCCGCGACCGGCGGCAAGGTCGCGATCGTGAACGGCGCCACCGCGCTCGCGTGCGGCGCTTCGGCGGGAAGCTGCTCGAGTGCTGGCTCCATCGAGGATCTCGTCGGCTACGGCAGTGCGGCCGACTACGAGGGAACCGGTGCTGCTCCGGCGCCGAGCGCTACGACGGCGATCGCCCGCGCGGGCGGTGGGTGTACGGATACCGACGACAACGCGGCGGACCTCGCAAGCGGCGCGCCGAATCCGCTCAACTCATCCGCGCCGGCGGCCGCTTGCTCGGGATCCGGTGGCGGCGGTGGCGGCCCCGGAGACGCGGACGTCAGCGTCGACGTCCAGCCGGTGATCTCGATCGCGCTCGACCACGCGACGCTGAGCTTCCCGGCAGCAGTGCCCGGGACAACTCCGGCTCCGCTTCCCGAACACGTCACGGTGACGAGCAACGACCCCAGCGGCTACACGCTGACTGTCCACCGGACAGCGTTCGTGCCGCACGACCTGCCGCTCGGCATCGGCGTCGGCACTGGCAGTCTCGCGGCGGTGCCGATCGCACCCGCTCCGGACCTGCTGCTGGTGACGACGAGCACCGCGAGCGCGGGGGCGGGCGACATCTGGAACACGAGCGTCGGCTTCGTCTCTCCGCTGCCCGTCGTCCCGGCCGGGCACTACACGGCGACGCTGACCTACACGGTGATCGGCCGGTGAGACGCGCACTCGCGGCACTGGTTCTCGTTGCGGCCGCGGCATCCATTCCGGGTGCCGCGGCCGGCCGCGGGATCGGGCTCAGCGCGAGCCCGCTCCGGGTCTTGCTGCGCGGCGCCGCTGCGGCCGTGGTCACTGTGCGGAACCCGGGGCGGCGCACCTTGCGCGTCGACATCTCGCGCGCGGGTTTCGCACGCTCGCTGAGCGGGCGGCCTCGGATTCGACCGGGACGCGAGGCCGTGACGTGGCTTCGCTTGCGGCCGCGTCGGGTCCGGCTGACGCCGGGCGCGAAGGTGACGCTCCACGTCGCAGCGAGACCTCTGCGGCATGAGGCGCCGGGAGACCACGTCGCCGTTGCGCTCCTGACGACGCGGCCGCTCGGCGCGGATCGCGTCCGGCTGCGGCTCCGTGTCGGGGTGATCGTCGTCCTCCACGTCCGGGGCCGGATCGTGCGGCGGCTCGAGGCGCGGTCGCTCAGCGTTCGCCACGAAGGGGCCGCGCGCATGCTCGAGCTGCTCCTCGTCAATCGCGGCAACGTGACCGAGCGGCTCGACGACGACAGGCTGCGGCTCGCGCTTCTCAGCCGCGGCCGCGTCTTCGCAACGCTGCGGCCGCGAGGACGTGAGCTCCTCCCCCGCAGTGTCGGCATCGCCGAGTTCGCGTATCACGGCCCGGTGCGAGGAGATGTCGTCGCGCAGATCGAGCTGCGTCCTGTCGTGCACGGACTGCGGCGCTCATTCCATGTCCGCTTCTGACCGATAGAGGCCGCATGGACAGGCGTGTGATGTGGCTCTTCGTCGTCGTCGGGTCCACGGTCGGCGGATTGCTGCCGGAAGCATGGGGCGGGAGCCCTTTCGGCCTCGTCTCGCTCGCCTGCGGCTGCCTCGGCGGTCTCGCCGGGGTCTGGGCCGCGTTCCGGCTGACGGCCTAGACGTCGAGGATGCGGCGGAGGAACTCAGGCTCCGGCACCGCGCCGTCCCAGCGCGGCTCACCGTCGACGACGATCCGCGGCACCGCCCACACTCCCATCTCCTGGGCGAGCTGCGGGAACTCGTTCGCCTCGATCGCGTTCGCGGTCACCCGCTCCGAGGCGAACGCGCATCGGTACGCCAGCAGCACGGCCGGCGGGCAGTGCGGTCAAGTCGGCGTGACGAAGACGTCGAGCGCGAGATCGCGGTCGAGCTCCTCGAGCGCCGCGAGCGACTCCGCCCGCAGCGACGGCGTGTTGCGTCCGGCCTCGACAATCGCGCCCACGAGCGAACTGAGCTCGTAGCCCCACGGCAGTCCGTCGTAGCGCACGCCGACGTCCATGCCGTCGGGGCGAATCGAGACGGCGGGAAAGCGCGGGAAGCCCTTCGGCTCCTGCTCCACACGGCAGGTCACGCTCTCGCCGAGCTCCGCGAGCCCCTCGCAGACTCGTTCCATCTCGGCACCGAAGTCGACATCCCCGGCGCCCGCGAGAGGCGTCTCTTCGGGCCCGAGCGCAACGAACAGCTCCACGGGGCGCTCGAGC
>DASSLB010000031.1:0-5278 GCA_035689945.1 Gaiellaceae bacterium
GATCACGTTCTGGCCGGTCACGGAGCTCATCCGGATGCTGGGCGGCGACGGGGCGATCGCCGCGGCTGCCCAGAGCGAGCCCGACGCCGCGCTGATCGTCGAGCGGCTCAGGGCACTGGGAGCCGGCGGCTCCGCAGCCGAAGAGCTCTTCTGGGCGGTGCGCCGGCTCTTCGAGGCTCTTGCGCGCGAGCGCCCCCTCGTCGTCGTGCTCGAGGATCTCCACTGGGCCGAGCCCACGTTGCTCGATCTCGTCGAGCACGTAAGCCGCTGGAGCCGCGACGCGCCGATCCTCCTCCTCGCGCTCGCCAGGCCGGAGCTGCTCGAGGAGCGTCCACGCTGGGAGGGCACCCTGCTGCGACTCGACGCGCTCTCCCCAGGAGAGGCGTCGCAGCTCCTCGACGCGCTCGACGACGACGGCCTGCTCACACCCGAGATCCGGGCTCGCGTGAGTGACACGGCGCAGGGCAATCCGCTCTATGCGGAGCAGCTGGTGGCGATGATCACCGAGACCGATGCCGCGCCGGCGGCGTTGCCGCCCACGATTCAGGCGCTTCTCGCCGCCCGGCTCGACCACATCGACCCGGTCGAGCGGGACGTGCTCGAGCGGGCGGCCGTCGTCGGCAGGGAGTTCTGGCCCAGCGCGGTTGCCGCACTCGGGGAGCGGCCGGACGAGACAGTGGGCGCCACGCTGCTCGAGCTCGTCCGACTCGACTTCGTCGAGCCCGCCCCGCCGAGCATGCCGGGCGAGGACGGCTTCCGGTTCCGCCACGCGCTGATCCGAGACGCCGCCTACGGGTCGACGCCCCTACGACGGCGCGCTGCGCACCACGAGCGGTTTGCCGAGTGGCTCGCCTCGGTGAGCGGAGCCAGCCAATACGACGAGATTCGCGCCTACCACCTCGAGCAAACCGTGCTGCTGCGCCGAGAGCTCGGCTCGGAGGACGAGGGGGATGCGACCCTCGCCGCCGAGGCACGCGAGCTCTTCTCGAGCGCGGGGATCCGCGCTTATGCCCGCGGCGACGTGCCTGCGGCGCGGAACCTTCTCACCCGGGCACTTGCGCTCGGCAGCGACGGCCCCGCGGACGACCTCGAGCTGCGGCGCATCCTCGCCCGCGCGCTCTGGGAGACGGGCGACACGGACGCGGCTCTCGATCTCGTCGAGGAGGTCGGCGCGGCGGCCGCCGCAGAGGGCGACAGAGCCGAGGAGTGGTACGCGCGGCTCGACGCCGCGGGGATGCGCGGTGCCGGCGCTCCGGACGGCCTCGTCTCGTTCCTCGAGACGGCTTCGCAAGCCGTGGAGGTCTTCTCCGAGCTCGACGACGAGCGAGGTCTCGCCCAGGCGTGGCGCCGTATCTCGCGCGCCGAGATCGTGCGCTGCGGCTACGCAGCCGCGGAGACCGCAGCCCTGCGCGCTCTGCATTACGCCGTCGGGTGCGGCGAGAGGGTCGATGCGGCGTGGGCGGCGGACGGCCTGGGGACCGCGCTCCTTTGGGGGCCGACCCCTGTCGCCGAGGCGGTGCGCCGATGCAACGAGCTGGTCGCGGAGTTCGGGGGGAACGAGATGCTGCGCGCCAACGTGCTCGCGGCACTCGCCGGACTGCGCGCGCTCGAGGGCGACGTCACGACCGCCCGACGTCTGCGTGCCGAGGCAGAGGGCATCTACCGCGACCTCGGCCAGCGGATGTCGATCGCCGGACTTACGCAGGTCGCAGCTCAGATCGAACGCCTCGCCGAGAATCCCGCTGCCGCCGAGGCAGAGCTACGCGATGGGCTCGAGATCCTGCACGGAACCGGCAGCGAAGCCCTCCAGCAGGCTTGGCTTGCGGCGGCGCTCGTCGCGCAGGGCCGATACGAGGAGGCCCGCGAGCCGGCCGAGGCGGCCAGGGCGATCGCGTCGGCGGGGGACGTGCTCGATCAGGTGGCCTGGCACAGCGCACTCTCCCGGGTCGAGGCGGCAGCCGGGAATCTGGAGGACGCGCTCGCGCTGGCGCGCACCGCGGTGGAGCAGGCCTCCTCCACGGACGGCCTAACCATGCAAGCCGACGCGCTCCTCGATCTCGCGGCCGTGCTGGAGGGGTCCGGCGACGCCGAAGAGGCAGCGCGCTCGACGAACGAGGCCGCGGCTCTCTACGCCCGGAAAGGCGCGGTCGCCCGGACGTCCTTGACGCTGTAGGGTCGCCCAATTCCCTCACAGGAGGTTGAGATGGCGATCGGATCCACAACGGCGCGCGTTCCCGCAAAGGAATACGGCAAGAACTACAGCCGTGGCTTCGACGCGGCGCTCGACAAGGCGCTCGGCCAGCTAAGCAAGGAGATCGGGACCGGCGAGTACAGCGTCGAGGTGCGGTTCGCGCTCGACGTCAAGGTCACCAACCCCGGCAAGGTCGGCTACATCAAGGTCTGGCTCGAGGCGACCTAAGCTCACCCGGCGACGAGCGCGCGGGCGTAGTCGCGCGGATCGAACGGCTGGAGATCCTCGAGCGCCTCTCCCACGCCGACGAGCTTGACCGGCAGGCCGAGCTCGTACGCGATCGGGATAGCGACCCCGCCCTTCGCGGAGCCGTCGAGCTTCGTCAGCACGACTCCCGTGACGCCGACCGCGTCGCCGAAGAGCCGTGCCTGTTGAACGCCGTTCTGTCCGGTAGTCGCGTCGACGACCAGAAGCGTCTCGTGCGGCGCTCCGTCGAGGCGACCGGCGAGGACGCGCCGTACCTTCGCGAGCTCCTCCATGAGGTTCGTCTGGGTGTGGAGACGGCCGGCAGTGTCGACGACGACCACGTCGCGGCCGCGCGCGACCGCAGCCTCGACCGCGTCGTAGGCGACCGCGGCCGGATCGCCGCCGCGCTCCGAGCCGATGAAGTCCGCCCCGGCCCGCTGCGCCCAGATCTCCAGCTGCTCCTCGGCCGCCGCGCGGTAGGTGTCGGCGGCGGCGACGACGACCGAGCGACCGTGCTCCGCCAGCCTTGCCGACAGCTTGCCGATCGTCGTCGTCTTGCCCGTGCCGTTGACCCCCACCACGAGGATCACCGCGGGCTCGTGGGCGACGTCGAGGATCGGCGGCTCGCCGAAGAGCTCGGTCACCTCCTGCGCAAGCGCCGCATTCAGCTCCGTAAGCTCGCCGCGCGCCTCGAGCCTCCGGACGAGCTCGGCGGTCGCGCGCACACCGACGTCTCCCGCAATCAGCGCCTCCTCGAGCCGCTCCCAATCCGCCTCGTCGCCCGGATCGAAGGACGCCGCGGCGGCGAGCTCGCCGGTCAGTGCGCGCCGCGACTTCGAAAGCGAGTCGCGCAACCGCGAGAAGAGACGACCCCCGCCCTCATCCTCGGGCACACGGGCTGCGCCCGGCTCGCCCAACAGCTCCGCCCAGCTACGTGCCATCGCGCCAGCGTAGTGGCGGCCGAACGCGTGCTACTCGGAGAGCTGCCACTCCTCGTTGCGAATCAGCGGGAGCTCGGTGCCGTCGGCCAGCACCGCATCCACCTCGAGCTCCGGCGCGCCGACCATGAAGTCGACATGGATGTTGCAGACGTTCGTCGCGGGGTCGGCCTCGCCGTCGAACGCATACGCGAGACCCATCCCGTAGGCGATATGACAGGCCGCGTTCTCGTCGAAGAGCGTGTCGAAGAAGAGGGTCCCGGACTGGCCGACACGCGACTCGCTCGTGACGAGCGCGACCTCGCCGAGCCGGTCGGCGTTCTCGTTCGTCGCGAGCTGGCTGCGGACGAGGTCCGCCCCCTCCTCGGCCTTGACCTCGACGATCCGTCCGTCCTCGAAGGTGAACTCGAGCCCGCGAACGATCCGGCCGCCAAGAGAGAAAGGCTTGCTCGCGCGGATCGCCCCCTCGGCGCGGCGAGGGTCGGGCGTCGTGAAGACCTCCTCGGTAGGCAGGTTCGCGACGTAATCGATGCCGCCGGAGGTGCGGAAGCGGGCGCTGCCCCAGTGCGCGGTCGGGAGGAGCCCGATCGTGAGATCCGTGCCGGGGCCGCGGTAGCGAAGCGCGTCCGGGCGGAGCTTGGTCAGCGTGGCGGCGCGCGCGTCGAGGCGCGCCATCTGCTCGCGCCAGGCCGCCACGGGGTCGGGCTCGTCGAGGCGCATGCAGAACGCGACCTTGTCCCAGAGCCTCTCGACGTCCGGCTCGCCGAAGACCTGCTTCGCCCACCCCTCGTTCGGCGCCCCGACCCCGCACCAGTTGACGGAGTTGTCCCGGTGCTGCTGCTGCACGATCTCGGCGATCTCGACCTGGATCGCGCGGCCGATGCGCTCGCCGTCGAGGTCGGCCAGCAACTGCGGCTCGGGCTTGCCCATCGTCCCGATCTGTGCGTTTCCCTCCATCGCCTTCATGAGCTCCTTCTCCCACTCGGGCGAATAGGTGAGCGCCGAATCCGGGCCAAGCCCGATCATCGCGTGCCGGGTGTGGTCGTCGCGGTACAGGACGTGGACATACGAAGCTCCGGCTTTGTAAGCCTGCCGGACGAGCGCACGCCCGAGCTCCGCGTGCTCCACCATCGGAAAGACAAAGACCTCCTGTCCCGGCTGCACGTTCGCGCCTACGCGAACCGCGAGCTCCGCGTAGCCCTCGAGGCGTTCGTCCATCGCAAAGATCCTATGCATCCGGCCCGATACGCTCGTGGTGTGCGTGAGCTCCGTCCCGGTCTCTGGCACTGGCAGGCGCCGCATCCCGACTGGGACGAGGAGCAGTGGTGGCCCGAGCTCGTCTCGTCGTACGGGATCGAGCTCGGCGACGACCTCGTGTTGTTCGACCCACTCGCGGTGCCCGACGAGCTGCGCGAACGCGCGACGGCTGTCGTCTTGACCGCGCCGTATCACGAGCGCGACGCCCGCCGTCTCGGCCTTCCGGTGCACACGCCGCCGGCCGACACCTGGGAAGACTGGGTCGAGAAGTTCGACGTCGACCCCGAGCAGGTGCGCGGCATGGAGAGCGATGATCTCGCCTGGCTGCGTGCAGGCGAAGGCGAAGGGCACTTCCACGGACCCGGAGCGTGGCCGTTCGGCATCGAGGCCTACGCGGGTCGCGAGGACAACGATCTCATCCTCTGGCTGCCGTCGGTCAATGCCATCGTCACCGGCGACTCCCTTTCGGACTTTGGTGACGGACTGGGCATCCAGCTTGGCGGTCGCACGCACGTGACGCAGGACGATGTCGCCCGACGGCTTCGTCCGCTGCTCGACTTACCCGTCGAGCTCGTCCTGCCGGCGCACGGCGAGCCCGTGGGCCGCGACGCGCTCGAGCGCGTGCTCGCCTAGCGGAGCTCGAGCA
>DASSLB010000032.1:0-7312 GCA_035689945.1 Gaiellaceae bacterium
GGCAGCTTGGCGACCGGGTCAACAAACGCCTAAAGCGCCCGAGAGCGACGCTCCCGGGCCTCTGTAAGGAGACCAGGTGCAGGACACACGGGAACGGCTCGAATCCATCCTCAGGCAGCGCATCGCCGTCCTCGACGGCTCATGGGGCGTGCTGCTCCAGCGCGAGGTGCGGGGAGAGGAGGGCTATCGCGGCGAGTGGTTCCGCGACCACAGCCACGACGTCGCCGGCGATCCCGACCTGCTCAACCTCACGCAGCCGGAGCTGATCTCCCGCATCCACGGCGAATACTTCGCCGCGGGCGCCGACATCGCGACGACGAACACGTTCACCGCGACGACGATCGGCCAGGCCGATTACGGGTTCGACGCCGGAGTCGTCGAGCAGATGAACCTCAACGGCGCGCGGCTCGCGCGTGCGGCTGCGGACGAGTGGGAGTCGAAGACGGGCAGTCCGCGCTTCGTCGCTGGGTCGGTCGGACCGCTCAACGTCTCGCTCTCTCTGTCGCCGAAGGTGGACGATCCCGCGTACCGCGCCGCCAACTTCGACGAGGTTGCCGAGGCGTACGCGCACCAGATCCGCGCGCTGCGGGAGGGCGGGGTGGACCTGCTCCTGATCGAGACCGTCTTCGACACGCTGAACGCCAAGGCGGCGATTGCGGCCGCGCAGGACGTCGCGCCGGAGCTTCCGCTCTGGCTGTCCTTCACCGCCGTCGACAAGAGCGGACGCAACCTGTCCGGCCAGACGGTCGAGGCGTTCTGGATCTCGGTCGAGCATGCGAACCCGCTCGTCGTCGGCGTCAACTGCTCCCTCGGCGCGGCCGAGATGCGGCCCTTCGTCGAGGACCTCGCGCAGATCGCGCCGACCTGGGTCGCGTGCTACCCCAACGCAGGCCTGCCCAACGAGCTCGGCCTGCACGACGAGCGGCCCGAAGACACCAGCCGCTTCCTCGGCGAGTTCGCCCGGGACGGGCTCGTCAACATCGTCGGGGGCTGCTGCGGCACGACGCCGGAGCACGTTCGCCAGATCGCCGCCGCGGTGGAGAGCGTTCCGCCGCGCGAGGTGCCCGAGCCACGCGCCGCGAGCCGCTTCAGCGGCCTTGAGCCGCTCGAGCTATGGCCGGACTCGAACTTCACGCTCATCGGCGAGCGGACGAACCTCACGGGCTCGGCGCGCTTCCGCCGGCTGATCGAGGGCAACGACTACCAGGCGGCGGTCGGGGTCGCGCTCGAGCAGGTGCGCGGCGGTGCCAACCTCCTCGACGTGAACATGGACGCCGACCTCCTCGACGGCGAGCGGGCGATGACGACGTTCCTCAACCTTCTCGCAACCGAGCCCGAGGCGGCGCGGATCCCGATCATGATCGACAGCTCGCGCTGGTCCGTGCTCGAGGCCGGGCTCAAGTGCGTGCAGGGCAAGGGTGTTGTCAACTCGCTCTCGCTGAAGGAGGGCGAGGAGCCGTTCCTCGAGCAGGCGCGGCTGGTTCGCCGCTACGGCGCCGGCGTCGTCGTGATGGCGTTCGACGAGACGGGGCAGGCCGAAACGGTCGAGCGCAAGGTCGAGATCTCGGAGCGCGCCTACCGGCTCCTCGTCGAGCAGGTCGGCTTCGCGCCGGAGGATCTGATCTTCGACCCGAACATCCTCGCGGTCGCGACCGGCATCGAGGAGCATCGCGGCTTCGCGAAGGCGTTCCTCGAGGCGCTGCCGCTGATCAAGGAGCGCTGCCCGGGCGCGCGGACGAGCGGCGGTGTCTCGAATCTGAGCTTCGCCTTCCGCGGCAACGACGTCGTGCGCGAGGCGATGCACTCGGCGTTCCTCTATCACGCGATTCACGCCGGCCTCGACATGGGCATCGTCAACGCGGGCCAGCTCGTCGTCTACGAGGACATCGAGCCGGAGCTGCTCGAGCACGTCGAGGACGTCATCTTCGACCGCCGCGAGGACGCGACCGAGCGGCTGGTCGAGCTTGCGAGCCGCGTGCGTGGCGAAGCGACGCGGCGCGAAGTCGACCTCTCCTGGCGCGAGGCGCCCGTCGAGAAGCGCCTCGAGCACGCGCTCGTGCACGGCATCGTCGACTTCATCGAGGAGGACACCGAGGAGGCGCGGCAGCGCGCCGACCGGCCGCTCGACGTGATCGAAGGGCCGCTGATGGCCGGCATGCAGGTCGTCGGCGACCTCTTCGGAGCCGGGAAGATGTTCCTCCCGCAGGTCGTGAAGAGCGCCCGCGCGATGAAGCGCGCCGTCGCGTATCTCGAGCCGTACATGGAGGCAGAGCAGGCAGCCGGCGGCGTTGCACGGGCGCGCGGCAAGGCCGTGCTCGCGACCGTGAAGGGAGACGTGCACGACATCGGCAAGAACATCGTCGGCGTCGTCCTCGGTTGCAACGACTACGAGGTCCTCGACCTGGGCGTGATGGTGCCGGCAGAACGGATCCTCGACACCGCGGTCGAGGAGGGGTGCGACGTCGTCGGACTCTCCGGCCTGATCACGCCGTCGCTCGACCAGATGGTCGACGTCGCGCGCGAGATGGAGCGGCGCGGGATGAATCTTCCGCTCCTGATCGGGGGCGCGACGACGTCACGCCAGCACACGGCGGTGCGGATCGCGCCGGCGTACTCGCAGCCGGTCGTGCACGTGCTCGACGCCTCGCGTGTCGTGCGGGTCGTGTCCGATCTGCTCGATCCGGTGCGGCGTGAGACGCTCGACAACGAGAACCGTGTCGACCAGGAGCGCCTCCGCGACCTGCACGCGGAGAAGGAGCGAAAGCCGCTCCTGCCGCTCGCCGAGGCCCGCGCCAACCGGCAGCAGGTCTCGTTCGACGACCTGCCGGTGCCCGAGTTCACGGGCCGCCGTCTCGTCGAGCCGGACCTCGCGACGCTGCGCGAGTACATCGACTGGCAGTTCTTCTTCCACGCCTGGGAGCTGAAGGGCAAGTTCCCGCAGATACTCGACCAGCCCGCCGCGCGCGAGCTCTACGACGACGCGCAGCGGCTGCTCGACCGGATCGTCGACGAGCGGCTCCTCACCGCCCGCGGCGTCTTCGGTTTCTGGCCGGCGGCGTCCGAAGGCGACGACGTCGTCGTCGAGGGGACGCGCTTCTGCTTCCTCCGCCAGCAGTCGGACTACGGCGACTCGCGCCCGAACCGCTCCCTGGCCGACTTCGTCGCTCCAGAAGGTGACCATCTTGGCGCGTTCGCGGTCACCGCTGGAATCGGCGCCGACGAGCTCGCCGCCCGCTTCGAGGCGGAGCACGACGACTACCACGCGATCATGGCCAAGGCGCTCGCCGACCGCCTCGCCGAGGCGTTCGCGGAGCACCTGCACGAGGTCGCGCGGCGCGCCTGGTACGAGACGGGCCCGAAGCTCTCGAGCGAGGATCTCGTCGCCGAGCGCTTCCGCGGCATCCGGCCCGCGTTCGGGTATCCGGCCTGCCCCGATCACGGTGAGAAGCCGAAGCTCTTCTCCCTGCTGGGCGCCGAGGAGGCCGGGATCGAGCTCACGGAGACCTTCGCGATGATGCCGGCCGCGAGCGTGAGCGGCATCTATCTTGCGCATCCCGAGGCGCGCTACTTCTCCGTCGGGCGGCTCGGCCGCGACCAGGTCTCCGACTACGCGGCTCGCCAAGGTCTCTCCGTGGAAGAGGCGGAGGCCCGGCTGCGGCCGAATCTCGGCTACGAGCCGGCCGGAGATGAAACCGAGGTAAGAGTCGTGTCAGCCTCCTCCGCTACCTGAGCTATCCTCGGTCGAGGCGCCGGGGTTGCGCCTCTTTCTCGTATGCGGACGACGCTCAAGCGCGGAATCGGACGGGTCAACGGCCTGAGCGGCAACGGCCACTCGGCGTTGCCGCCGCTGTTTGGACCGATCACCCGGTACAGGCAGCCGGACCCGCCGAAGCGTTCGGTCGTCGGGACCATCGTGCGTGGCTTCGGCTGGCTGGTACTCGCGATCGCGGTCGCTGCCTCAGGTGCCGCGGGCGGCCTCTACCTGTACGCCCACGAGAGCCTGGCTTCCGTCGCTCCGCGAGATAAGCCGACGAGGAACGCAGAGCAAAAGCTCGCCGTGCCGGAGGCGTCGAAGCCCGCAATCGCGCTCGTCGCCGGTTACGACCACCGTGCCGGCACGGGGTCGAACTCGTACGCGGGCTCCAACTCCGACACGTTGATGCTCCTCCGCGCCGATCCGGTGAACGACACGCTCTCGCTGCTGTCGTTCCCGCGCGACCTCTGGGTGCCGATCTACTGCCACGGCAACATCGTCGAGACCCAGAGCCGCATCAATTCGGCCTGGGGGTTGTGTGGCAACAACGGACCCACGGCGACGCTGCTCACCATGGAGCACCTGACCGGCCTCAAGATCAACTACCTGATCACGCTCGACTTCCATGCCTTCAAGCAGATCGTCAACCACCTGCACGGCGTGTATCTGAACGTCGACCGCCGCTACTACATCCCTCCGCACACGGGCACATCGGCGATCAACCTCCATCCCGGCTACCAGAAGCTGAACGGCGGCGAGGCGCTCTCCTACGTGCGGTACCGGCACACGGACAGCGACATCTACCGCACCGGCAGGCAGCAGCTCTTCCTCGAGGCGCTGAAGAACCGACTGAAGACGGGTCTCTCGATATTCGACGCCCCCAAGCTGATCGGCGACCTGAAGAGGAACATCGAGGTCGCTCGCGGCGGTGGCGGCGCCGTCGGTTTCAAGGAGCTCGAGTCGTACCTCGGTCTCACGTACCACCTGCCTGCCGGCAATCTCTTCCGGAATTCGATCCCGATTGCCGACCTTCAGAACGTCGTCACCGCCGGCGGAGCGGATGTGCTGCAGGCATCGCCCGGCGCGGTCTCGGGCGCGGTGCAGAGGTTCCTCTATCCGGACGTGCGGGTAGGTGCAGCCGTCAGCGCGCAGTACTCGGGCCAGAAGAAGCACACGAAGCCGAAGAAACGGCATCCGCTGGCGAAGTCTGCGATCTCGGTACTCGTCCTCAACGCCGGCACGGTTCCGGGCGAGGCCTCGAACACGACGTATCTCCTCGGCAAGCACGGCTACACGACGAAGACACTGTCGGCGGGGCTCGCGGCCAACGCGCCGGCGGTCGAGCACGACACGACCGTCTACTACAACCCTGTCCAGCCGAATGCCTTGCAGGCCGCGCAGCAACTCCGGCCGCTGTTCGGTACCCACAGCCACGTCGCGCAGATGACGACGAACATCGCCAGCTTCGCGAGGCAGGCCGGCAACCCGCTGACGGTCGTCACCGTGGGGACGAGCTTCGGCGGCAAGCTGACGCTTCCGCATCGCGTGAAGCTCCCGCCCAAGCTGCCGCCCGCAGTGAGCGACGGAGTCTCGGTGACCGCGCATGCCTTGCGCAGCGTCCGGTTCAAGGCGCACTTCCCGCTCAGGGTTCCGCACCGGATCGCGCGGTACGCGCGGCTCTCGGACCAAGAGGGAGTGCGCGTCTTCAAGCCGCTCAAGAACCGGCACGAGGTCGTGCTCAGCTTTGTGATGCCGGATGGGATCGAGTACTGGCAGATCGAGGAGACGGACTGGAGCACGGCACCGATCCTCGCGAACCCCACCCGTACGTTCATCCACCACGGCGAGAAGTTCCAGGTCTACACGACCGGCGGCGCGATCCAGATGGTCGTCCTTCGCACGCCGAAGGCGAGCTACTGGGTCATGAACACGATCCTCAACCAGCTCTCGAACTCGACGATGATCGCGATTGCCGAGAGCCTTCAGCCGATTGGTCGCTGAAGACCGAAGTTAGGGTAGGCGCGTGGCGCGGATCGCGATCTTCGGTGCCGGCTATGTCGGCCTCGTAACCGGCGCGTGCTTTGCCGATCTCGGGCACGAGGTCGTCGTGCGCGACGTTCTGCCCGAGCGGATCGAGCGCCTGCGGAACGGAGAGGTTCCGATCTACGAGCCGGAGCTCGAGGACGTCCTCGCGCGGAACCGCGAGCGGATCGCGTTCACGCTCGACGTGCGCGAAGCCGTCGACGGCGCCGACTTCCTGTACGTCGCCGTCGGCACGCCGCCGACGTATGCGGGCGACGCCGATCTCTCCGCGGTCTGGACGGTCGTGGACGAGCTGCCCGACGACGCGCGCACGACGATCGTCATGAAGTCGACCGTCCCCGTAGGGACGGGGGAGAAGGTGCGCGCCGCGCTCGACGCGCGCGGACTCGAGGCGGTCGGCTACGCCTCCAACCCGGAGTTCACGGCGGAGGGCACGGCCGTGCGCGACTTCATGGAACCCGACCGGATCGTGATCGGCGCGTTCGACGAGGCGGACGGCGACGCCGTCGAGGCGCTGCACGCGGGGATCGATGCCCCCGTCGTGCGCACGGACGTCAACTCCGCCGAGATGATCAAGCTCGCGGCCAACGCGTTCCTCGTCACCCGCATCAGCTTCATCAACGAGATCGCGAACGTCTGCGAGCTCGTCGGCGCCGACGTCAAGAGCGTCGCGGAGGGGATCGGCCTCGACCACCGGCTCGGCCCGCACTTCCTGCGCGCGGGGATCGGCTGGGGCGGATCGTGCTTCCCGAAGGACTCCCTCGCGCTCAAGCAGCTCGCCGCGAACTCGGGCTACCACTTCCACCTCATGAACGCCGTGATCGAGGTGAACGAGCTGCAGAAGCGGCGCGTGCTGCAGAAGCTGCAGCGGCATCTCGGGCGGCTACGCGGGAAGCGCGTCGCACTGCTCGGCCTCGCCTTCAAGCCGAACACGGACGACATGCGAGAGGCGCCGTCGCTCGTGCTCGCCTCGCGACTCCTCGCAGAGGGCGCGGAGGTGCGCGCCTGGGACCCGATCGCCCGGCCTGATCTCCAGGGGGTCGAGCTCTGCGATTCGCCGCTCGAGGCCGTGACAGGCGTCGACGCCGCGGTGATCGTCACCGAGTGGCGAGAGCTGCTCGAGTTTCCGAGCGAGGAGAGTCGCAAGGCGATGAGCCATCCACTGATCGTCGATGGGCGCAACCTGCTCGACGCCGACGCGGTGCGGGCACTCGGCTTCGCCTACGAGGGCGTCGGCCGGAGGGTGTCGCCGCTCGATGTCTTCCCGGAGACGGCCGAACGCGACCCGGAGACGAGCGAATAGTGGAAGCGCTCGTGCTCGCCGGCGGCAAGGCGGAACGGCTCGGGGAGGCGGCGCAAGGGCTACCCAAGCCACTCGTCCCGGTTGCGGGATTTCCCCTCGCCGAGTACGCGGTCGCGCGGCTCGTCGAGGGCGGAGTGACTCGCGTCATCGTCGCGTGCCGTACGGGAGACGAAGACGCCTTCGTGAACGCGCTCATGGGTCTCGGCGCCGAG
>DASSLB010000033.1:0-8558 GCA_035689945.1 Gaiellaceae bacterium
CGTGTACTTCCCCGGAACGTCTGGATCTGCCTATGCGGATGAGAGGACTTGAACCTCCACGGGGTTGCCCCCACACGGACCTGAACCGTGCGCGTCTACCAATTCCGCCACATCCGCGCGGAGCGGCCAGTCTAGCGAGGCGAAAGACCGATCTCGCACTGGCCAACACGATCCCCTCGCTCTAGCAGCCTCGATACATCCGTCCCGCACTGAAGCCCCGGCCGCTGAGTCGGCCGGGGCTTTCTCCCGTACCATGCGCGCCTCTTGCGGCGCTCCCTCCTTCCCCTCGCGCTCGCCCTCGCCGCCGTTCTCTCGCTACTTGCAAGCGGAGGAGCCGCCGCGCCGTCGCGGCCCTCGGGGAATCTCGTCGAGGTCGTCGTGACCCTGCCGCGCCCGTCGCTCGCGGTGGAGCTCGGCCGGAACCGGACGCTTGCGGCCGCCGCCCGGCGGAGGCACTCCGTCGACGTCGCCGCGGCAGCCTCTGTCTCCTATCTGCGCACGCTCGCTGCCGCCCAGCGCACGTTCACTGCGCGGCTCGCCGTCGACGTTCCGTCGGCCCGCGTCCATTGGCGCTACGGCGTCGCCCTCGACGGCGTCTCCGTCGTTCTCCCCTCCTCCGAACTCGCGCGGCTGCGCGCGGTGCCGGGCGCGACGGTCTGGCCGACCGTCACGTACCACGACCTGCGTGACACGACTCACGCTGCGGCCGTGACGGCGACAGCTCAGCCGAACCCGGGGCCGACGCTGATCGGTGCGACGTCGTTGTGGGGGCCCAGCCTCGCCAGCGCGGGCCAGGGAATCAAGATCGGAATCGTCGACGACGGGATCGACCAGGCGCACTCGTATTTCGACGCCTCCAGCTTTGCGTACCCGGTGGGCTTCCCGAAGGGCGACACCGCCTACACCACGCCGAAGGTCATCGTTGCGCGGGCGTTCCCGGCACCGTCGACCCGGTGGAGGTTCGCCGACCGGCCGTTCGACCCGAAGTACTCCTTCCACGCGACCCACGTCGCCGGGATCGCCGCGGGCGATTACGACACGCGAGCCGACACCGCAGGCGTGTCGCTCGTCTCCGGTGTCGCACCGAAGGCCTATCTCGGCAACTACAAGGCGCTGACCGTTCCCACGCAGGGCTTCGGCCTCGACGGCAACTCGCCGGAGATCGCGAAGGCGATCGACCAAGCCGTGGCCGACGGGATGAACGTGATCAATCTCTCGATCGGGGAGCCCGAGGTGGAGCCGCGCCGCGACATCGTCGTGCAGGCGCTCGACAACGCCGCGGCGGCCGGCGTCGTCCCGGTGGTCGCGGCCGGCAACGACTTCGACGCCGCCGGGCTCGGCTCGATCGGCTCGCCCGCGAATACACCGGCCGCTATCACCGTTGCGGCCTCGACGCTCGGCGGCGGTGGGACGCGTCCCGACGTCATAGCCTCGTTCTCGTCGGCGGGCCCAACCCCCGTGTCGCTCCTGCCGAAGCCCGACGTGAGCGCGCCCGGGGTCGGCATCGTGTCCTCGCTTCCCCCGAACGATTTCGGGTCGTTGGACGGGACGAGCATGGCAACGCCCCACGTCGCCGGCGCCGCTTCGCTCCTGCTCCAGCGTCATCCGGCCTGGACGGTGTCACAGGTGAAGTCAGCGCTGGCATCGACCGCAGAGCCCCTGCATCCGTCGGGCAGATCCGGCGAGATCACTGTGCTGCGGGAGGGCGGCGGCAGGATCGACCTCGTTCGCGCCGACCAGCCGCTGCTCTTCACCGACCCGACCTCGCTCGGCTGGAGCCTCGTCCGCCGAGGTTTCTCGAGCACCAAGCAGATCTCGACCACAGACGCCGGCGGCGGCAGCGCGCCGTGGAACGTCTCGGTCGACGCAAGCTCGATGCCGCGCGGCGCAACACTCAGCCCGCTCGCGACGACGCTCGTTGCGGGTGCCTCGCTGTCTCTCCGTCTCGCGGTGTCGCGGACGGCGAGCGCCGGAGACGGCACCGGCTTCGTGGTTTTCACGCGTGGCGGCGACACGCGGCGCGTTTCCTTCTGGTTCCACGTCGAGGTACCAAGACTCGGGCTGGACCCACACCGGACACTGAGCAGGCCCGGCCTCTATCGCGGGAACACGTCCGGGAAAGCATCCCGCGTCTCGGCGTATCGGTACCCGGAGCGCGGGTTCGCGGTAGGAGTCCCGACCCGGCTCGGCGGGCCCGAGCAGGTGTTCCGGTTCACGTTGCGGAAGCGGGTCGCGAACTTCGGCGTCGTCGTCGTCAGTCGCGCCCAGGGCGTCCGGGTCTCGCCGCGTCTCGTCGCTGGTGGGGACGAGAACCGCCTCGTCGGTTACACCGGCTTGCCCGCGAGCCTGAATCCGTATCAGGAGTTCGGCCGCCCCGAGCCGGTCGTGGCGGCCGTCTTGGCCGATCCGGGCACGTACGACTTCGTCTTCGACACGCCGACCGGCGCGAAGCCGGGCGCCTTCAGGTTCCGCTTCTGGGTGAACGACACGTCCCCACCGTCGATCCGGCTCCTCGACCGGACGGCGATCGCCGGACGGCTGCTTCGCTTAGCCGTCCACGACCCGGGCTCGGGCGTCGATCGGCGCGCGCTGCGAGTGAAGGTCGACGGGAAGGCGTTCCCGTTCTTCACCTACTCAGGCGGTGTGCTCTCCATCCGGACGGAGGGCCTGAGCGCCGGCAAGCACTCGCTGGCCGTGACCGCGTCGGACCACCAGGAGACGAAGAACATGGAGGACGTCGGGCCGGTGCTCCCGAACACGCGCGTCCTGCAGGCGACGGTGACACTCAGGCGCTAGACGGCCGGATCTGGCAGTCTCACCTGCCGGTGAGCGGTGTTTCCGAGCAGCTCGACATCGGTCTTCTCGAGCGACTGCGCCGAGTCGTCGCCGGCCAGGTGGCGACGGAGGCCGAGTTGCGGGCGCTTGCAGACCAGGCAGGCGGGTGGGCGCGAACGGTGGACGCCCGCCTGCAGGCGGCGGAAGGCCGGCTCACAGCGCTGAATGCGGATCCTGCCAGCCCGCTCGCCGAGATCGCCGCCGAGGTGCGCCGTGTCGACGCGCTCTCGCGTGACCTTCGGGAGATCCGCGAGCTGAGCGGGGGTCTCGAAAGGCGAGCGCGGGAGCTACGAACCGAATGGCTGAAGCATCACGCCGACACCGGCTCGCCCTTCGACACGAAGCCTTAGGCGCGCTCAGCCGTTGTGGCGTTCGCGGTCGTCGATCGTCGGGAGGTTCGCGAGATCCCGTTCGACGCTGGCCGCGAACTCGTCCGCCTCGTCGTCGCGGACGACGCGCAGACTCGCCTTCCGCCGCGCGCGCTGCCGGCGACGGCGCGAGTCGATCCCAAACCGCTCACCCAGCCGCGGCCACTCGGCGCCCGCGACCAGTACCACAGCGACCGCGAGCAAGGCGATGTACAGCCAGCCCACGTCGCGAGTCTAGCGCAGGTCGGTCGCCAACCGATCTAGCGCGGCTCGAGCGCGTCGACCTTGGCGCGCAGATAGGCGAGGTACGGCTCCGCGTCGAGCGGGCCGCCCACCGCGCGTTCGAGCAGCTCCGACGGCTCGAGCGCCCGGCCCCAGCGGTGGACGTGCTCCCGCAGCCATTCCCCCAGAGACCCGAAGTCCCCGCGCTCGAACTCCCGGTCGAGGTCGGGCAGGTCGCGAGTGACGCATTCCCAGAGCTGCACGGAGATGACATTTCCCAACGCGTAGGTCGGGAAGTAGCCGAAGTTGGAGTCCGACCAGTGGACGTCCTGCAGGACTCCGTCGACAACCCCCGCGGGCGCGACACCGAGGTACTCACGAAGCTTGACCGCGAACGCCTCCGGCAGGTCGGCCGGCGTCACGTCTCCGGCAAGCATCTCCCGCTCGAGCTCGAAGCGCAAGACGATATGGAGCGGATACGTGACCTCGTCGGCATCCATGCGGCTCACACCCGGCGCCACGCGGTTCAGCGCGCGATGGAAGGTCTCGAGCGAGACGTCGCCGAGCTGCGTCGAGAACGCCTCCTGGAGTTGCGGGTAGAAGAAGCGCCACGTCGAGAGCCTGCGCCCGACGATGTTCTCCCAGAGCCGGCTCTGAGACTCGTGAAAGCCGGAGGAGGCGCCGTCGTGAAGCGGTGTCCGCTCGTACCGCTCGTCGATCTGCCGGTCGTACAGGCCGTGTCCGAACTCGTGCAGGCACGAGAGGAGGCCGATGAGGCTCTCGCCGTCGAAGCGCGTAGTGATGCGGATGTCCGATTCCCCGATCGCAGCAGCAAACGGGTGGACGGTGTCGTCGAGCCGCCACGCCCGGTCATCCATCCCCCAACGCGAGACAACTGAGAGCGCGAACGCCCGCAACTCGCCAGCCGAGAAGTCTCCGTGTAGGCACGAGTCGTCGACCGGCTCACCGATCCCGGCGATGAGCGGCACGAGCTCGTCCTTCAGACGCGCGAACACCGCAGCGACGTCTGCGGTCCGCATGCCCGGCTCGTGAACGTCGAGAAGGACGTCGTAGGGATCGTCGAACGGCTCGTGACAGGCGACGTACTCGTGCAGGAGCGCGATTCTCCGCTCGAGATTCGGCCGGAGAACCTCGAAGTCCGCGGCCTCGCGCGCCTCGAGCCACGCGCGGTAGCCGACCGATGCGGCGCGCGTCATCTCGGCGCGCAGCTCGCCCGGGATGCGGCGCTCCTTCTCGTAGTCGCGTCGTGCCACCCGGATGACACTCGCCTCGAACGAATCCCGGCCGGAGCTCTCCTCGAGCTCCCGCAGCTCCTCTAGAAGGGCCCCGAGCTCGGCCGCAGTGCCTAGCTCGTGCGCGAGGCGGGCGAGCGTCGCGCTCTGCTCGGCCCTCGCAGGCGCCCCGAGCGGCGGCATCTTAGTCTCGTGATCCCAGGCGAGCAGCGATGACACCCGCCGGAGGTCGGTGATCTCGCCGAGACGCCGCAGGAGCTCGTCGAATCGGGATCGCTGATCCGGCACGCGGCGGGAGCGTAGCCTTCCGCGCCGTCGAGCAGCGCGACTACGAGCGGGTCAGACCTGAGCCCACTTCGCGTGGTCTCTCGTGTCGATCGCGACCTCGACCGGCACGGCGTGCCCGGCGGGCGGCGGCGCATCGACCGCCAGGCCGAGCTGCTCAGCCAGGAATGGGCTCAGATGGCGGCCGACGATCTTTGCGGGCGGCCACCAGAGCGGCTGCGAGTCGACAACGGAGGATCGCCCCTCGTGCTCGCTGCGGAGATAGCGCGGGTGCATCCCCGTGAGCAGCAGGCCGCGCAGAACGGGCTCGAAGGTGCGCGGACGGACGGACGCGCCCGCGTCGCCGGCGATCGCCGTCGCGACCGTGTCGGCCTGCTCGGCGGCGATCCCACCCTGCTTGACGGGGAACTCGGTGATGTCGCCCGCCGCGTAGACGTCGTTCAACCCGAGCACCCAGCCGAGCTCGTCGGTGGCGACGAAGCCGGAATCGTCCTGCGGCAGCCCGCCGATCGGCTCGCCTACGAGGCGCGGCAGCGAGACGACGGCGTCGGCGTCGAGCGATCCACCGGGGGTCAGGTGCAGTGCGCCGTCCTCCCAGCGAAGCGGCACGACATGCGGCCGGAATTCGATCGATCGAATCTCGAGCAGCCGGGCGATCTCTTCGCTCGCCGCCGGACCGAAGAGTGCGAGCGGCGCGGGCTCCGGCGTGGCCACGACAACCTCGATTCCAGACACGAGCTCGTCGGCAAGGCGTTCCGCAGTCTGGAATGCGAGCTCGTAGAGCGGCAACGGCCAGATCGGCGTTGGCGGCCGGGTGAAGACGATGCGCTTCAGCTCGCCTGCCTTCGCGCGGTCGAGGAGGTCGCGGAGCAAGTCGCGATCGCCGGGGCCACCGAACGTGATGGCGCCCGGAACCGCCTCGCGCGGGCTCACGCCCGTGGCGATGAGCAGCGTGTCGTAACCGAGCCTGGTGCCGTCGGCGAGCGTCACCTCTTTCGCATCGGCGTCGAGCTTGGACACGGTGCCGGCGCGCAACTTCGCCCCCGCTGCCTCGACGAGACGATCGAGGGGAAAGCGCCGCATCTCGCCATAGCCGTAGGGCTCGGCGACCGAAAGCGGCCTGTAGCGAAACTCCAGCTCGGGCGCGACGAGCTCGACCGTGACGAGATCCCCGGCCAGCTCCCGCAGAGCGAGCGCAGCTTCGAGCGCCGCGACTCCCGCGCCCGCGATGACGACGTGCATCGGCTGATCGGTGCTCATCGTGGAAGGGAGGATCAATGATTACACCACCGAGAGCATCCGGGGATCCCCTGATGCAGCGACGCGCAGGCCGCAGACCGGAGGCGACTACGGTGGTTCGAAAGGCTGCGAAGCTCCCCGGGTTGGACTCGAACCAACAACCCTCCGGTTAACAGCCGGATGCTCTGCCAATTGAGCTACCGGGGATTGGCGGCGCCCAGTGTAGCGAGGGCTTAGGCGAACGCCCTGATCTCATCGCGCAGCTTCGCGAGCGCCTGCTGCAGCTCGACGAGGCGCTCGCCGTCGGCATCCGCGAGCTCACGGTCGAGCTTCCGCTCGCGCAGCCGCAGGAGGAGCTGGCTCGCCGTGTCGAGCGTGATCTCCTCCTCATCCCGCAGCGCGTAGAGCTCGGCGAGCAGCGCGGTCAGCTCGCCGTCGGCCGCGTCCTGCCCGAGCAGGTACGCCCGCGCGCGCCGATGCAGCTCGTCGTCGAAATGCTCCGGCCCGAGAAGCTCGAGGTCGGGCTGGAGCGATTCGTGGCCGGCCACGCCGGCGAGCGCGCTCCGCTCGAGCCGGGCGCCTGCGTCCAGGAGCCGAGGCGAGACGACGCCGGCCGTTCGAGCGCTCCCCCGCGCCGGCGCGAGCCCCGACTGAGTCTCGGGCGGCAGGTCGAGGAGGTCGGCGGCAACCCGAATCGCCTCGAGATGCTCGGGCGAGTCGGGCAGCGAGGTGAGAAACGCGCGGATCGCTGCGAACGCGCCCTCGCGATCTCGCGCGCGCGCGTGCTCGAGCCGGACGCGATGCACCGGATAGCTGACCGGTGAGGCGAGCCGCGCGTGGAATGCCGCCGGATCGTCGGCGGGATCCGTTCCCGGTGGCAGCGGCACGACCCAGACGGTGAACCGCTCGCGCACAGCCAGCTCCATTCCGCGCAGCGTCGCGTCTTGCCCCGCCGCGTCGGCGTCGAAGCAGAGAAAGAGCCTCTTCGTCAGCCGCGCCAGCTCGCGCAGCTGTGCCTCGGTGAGCGCCGTTCCCATCGAGGCGACAACCGGTGCAAACCCGGCCTGTCGCAGCGCGAGAACGTCGGTGTTTCCCTCCACGACGACCGCCCGGTCCTCTCGCGCGATCGCCTGCCGCGCAGTGTCGAGCCCGTAGAGGAGGTCGCCCTTGCGAAACAACTCGCCCTCGGGCGAGTTGACGTACTTCGCCTGCAGCGGGTCGTCGTCGTGCAGCTTCCGCGCCTGAAAGCCGCGCACGCGGCCGCGCGCATCGGCGAGCGGGAACACGATGCGCCGCTGGAAGTAGTCGTTGCCGCGCCGGTTCGCGAGCCCGACTGCGAGGAGCTCCTCCTGCGTGTAGCCCTCCTGCACCGCCCGCGAGGCGAGGCGCGCTCCGCCGGGCGCATAACCCAAGCGGAACTCGCGACAGACCTCCTCGCCGAGCCCGCGAGACGCGAGGTAGTCGCGCGCTCCAGCCCCCGCGTCCGACTCCCAGAGCACGCGCGCGTAGAACTCCGCAGCTCGCTCGAGCACTGCCCGTAACCGCTCGTCGCGCCGCCGCTTCTGCTCGTGCTCGGGCGACGCCTCCTCGTACTCGAGCTCGACCCCGAACCGGCGAGCCAGCACCTCGATCGCGCCGACGAAGTCGACGTTCTCGGTCTTCTCGACAAACGTGATCGCGTCGCCGCCCTCGCCGCAGCCGAAGCACTTGAACGTGCCGCGCGCAGGCGAGACGGTGAAGCTCGGGGTTCGTTCCTGGTGAAAGGGACAGAGGCCCTTGTACGTGCTCCCCGCCTTGCGGAGTCGGACGACTTCCTCGACGAGCGGGAGGATCTCCATCGCCGCCTTCACGCGTTCGACCGACTCGTCCTTGATCCGCGCCATGCCCTAATTCAACTCGGCGGCGTAGGCGAGCGCGAAGCGGTCGGTCATCCCGGCGAGGTAGTCGGTCGCGGCCTGGACGTCCATCCCGCGCTCGTCGACGAGCTGCTCGAAGATCCGCCGCACGGCCACGTCGGCGGGCCCGTGGTCCTGCGCGAGATAGACGCGCTCGAACATGAAGGCGCGGAGTGCGAGCATCGCCTCACCGATCTCGTCGCTCTGGACGATGTCGCCGGCACGCGCAGAATTCTCGACCACGTCGTGGACGAGCGTGTCGATGCGGCGCGAGCCCTTGTCGCCGAGCAGCGCGATTGCGCCGGCTGGAAGGTCGCCGGGAGCGAGATGCCCCGCGCGCACCGCGTCATCGATGTCGTGGTTGATGTACGCGAAGCGATCAACGAGCCGGACGATGCGTCCCTCGAGCGTCTCCGGCTCCTCGGCGCCGGTGTGCTTGAGGATGCCATCGCGCACCTCCC
>DASSLB010000034.1:0-7461 GCA_035689945.1 Gaiellaceae bacterium
CGCGGACGATGACACGCACCCGTCGACAGACGGTCTTTGCAGGCCTGGACCAGCCCCGGGCCTGGCCGCGGACTCCGCGTGCCCTACGACCCGAGCGACTCGAGCTCGGGCTCGACTCCCTGCCCGGCGTCGCCGCGACGACGCAGCGGAAGCTCGGCCGCCTCGGGCTCGCGACCGTGCGCGACGTGCTCGAACACCGGCCGCGCCGCTACGAGACCGCCGCGGACGAAGTGCCCATCGCTCAGCTCCGTGAGGGCGAGGAGGTCGTCGTGACCGGCCGCGTGCTGAACGTAGAGAAGCGCCCCATGCGCGGACGCCGGCGCACGCGGATCGTGGCGCGCGTCGACGACGGCACCGCCGCGGTCAGCGTGACCTGGTTCAACCAGCCGTGGCTCGCCGACCGGCTCAAGCCCGGAACCGAGGTTCGGCTGCGCGGGAAGCTCGGCCGCTGGGGCTTCGAGCCACGTTCGTACGACCTCGGCGAAACGCGCGCCACCGCGGATTTCGCTCCCGTCTACCCGGCCGCCGAGGAGATCGCCGCCGCGACGGTGCGGCGCGTCGTGGACACCGCGCTTCCGCTCGCGGTGCACGTCCCCGATCCGCTCCCGGCCGAGCTGCGGGAACGCGAGGGGCTGGCGCTGAAGCGAGACGCGCTCGCCGCGGTGCACCGGCCGCGCGACCTCGGCGAGGCGGAAACCGGCAGGCAGCGTCTCGCCTTCGAGGAGCTGCTCGTCCTCCAGATCGGGATCGCGCGACGCGTTGCAGAGCGAGAGCGAACCCTCGCGCCGGCTCTCGGCGAGCCGGATGAGCTGATCCACCGGTACCGCGAGGCGCTGCCGTTCGCGCTCACGCCGTACCAGGAGCAGGCGATTCGCGAGATCGACGGCGACCTGTCTCGAACGGTTCCGATGCAGCGGCTCCTGCAGGGCGATGTCGGCTCGGGCAAGACCGTGGTGGCGCTCTACGCGCTGCTGCGTGCGGTCGAGAGCGGTCGCCAGGGTGCTCTCATGGCGCCGACGGAAACCCTCGCTGAGCAGCACTTTCTCACGATCGCCGACCTCTGCCTCGAGCTCGGCGTGAGCTGCGCCCTTCTCACGAGCTCGTCCGGGAAGCGGGAGCGCGAAGCCGCCCTAGGCGCCGATGTCGTGGTCGGAACGCATGCGCTGATCCAGGAGGGCTTCGAGCTGCGCGACCTCGCGGTCGCGGTCGTCGACGAGCAGCACCGCTTCGGCGTCGAACAGCGGTCGGCGCTCGTTCGTGGAAGCTCGCCGCGGCAAAGCCGCGACGAGCCCACGGAAGAGCAGGGGGCAGGGCGCTCCCCGCATGTCCTGCACATGACGGCGACTCCGATCCCGCGCACGCTCGCGCTCACCGTCTACGGCGACCTCGCCGTCTCGGAGATCGCGAAGCCGCCGGCGTCACGCAAGCCCGTGATCACGAGCTGGATCACCGAGGACCGGGCATCGGAGGCGTACACCCGGCTGGCGCGGTTGCTACGGGAGGGAAGACAGGCATACGTCGTCTGCCCGCTGATCGAGGCGTCCGAGACCTCGCTCGCGCGGGCCGCCGAGGAAGAGGCCGAGCGGCTGCGCCGGGCCGAGCTTCGTGACTTCCGCGTCGGCTGTCTCCACGGCCGGCTCAAGGCGGCCGAGCGGCGCGACCTCATGGCCCGCTTCAAGGCGCGCGAGCTCGACGTGCTCGTAGCGACGACGGTGATCGAGGTCGGCGTGGACGTGGCGAACGCGACGGTGATGATCGTCCAGGAAGCCGACCGCTTCGGGCTCGCGCAGCTCCACCAGCTGCGCGGTCGGGTCGGGCGCGGGGCCGAACAGTCGTACTGCCTGCTCGTCTCCCGCGCGAAGGAGGAGCTGACCGAGTCGGCGCACGCCCGCCTCCAGGCGCTCTGCGACACGAGCGACGGCTTCGAGCTCGCCGAGGTCGACCTCGAGCTGCGCGGCGGCGGAGCGCTGCTCGGCACGCGGCAGTCGGGGCTTTCTGACCTCCACTTCGCCCATCTCCGCCGCGACCGTGGCCTGCTCGAAAGGGCGCGCGCCGTTGCGTCAGCCGTGGGGCCCGGTCCGCTGCAGGACGAAGCCGCGGCGCTCTTCGCCGAGGTCGATCCCGAAGCCCTCGCATAGTCACTTTCGAGTCTCGTCCGTTCTAGGCTCCCGCGATGCGCGTCATCGCCGGCAGCCGGAAAGGGCACAAGCTTGCCGCCCCACGCGGGCTCGACACGCGGCCGACGTCCGATCGTGTCCGCGAGAACGTCTTCAACCTCGTCGGCCCGGTCGACGGGGCGCGCGTCCTCGACCTATTCGCCGGCTCCGGCGCGCTCGGGATCGAGGCGCTCTCCCGCGGGGCAACAAGCGCGGTCTTCGTCGAGCGCGATCCCGACGCCGTTCGCACGATCGTGCGCAACCTCGACAAGCTGCGCCTGACCGGAGCGCGTGTCGTGCACGGCGACGTCCTGCACACGGTCGCGCAGGAAGCGATCGCGGGCGCGAAGTACGATCTCGTGCTGGTCGACCCTCCTTACGGCATGCTCAACGAGATCCAGCCCCGTCTTGCGCGTCATCTGCCGCCGCTGCTCGCAGCGGACGGCGTCATCGTCGTGGAGACGGATGCGCGCACCGAGCCGGAGCTGCCGCTCCCCGTCCGCACGAGCCGCAAGTACGGCCAGACCCGCGTGACGCTCTTCGAGGCACAGCAGTGATCACGGCGATCGCGCCTGGCTCGTACGACCCGGTGACGAACGGCCACGTCGACGTGATCGCCCGCGCCGCTGGGATCTTCGACCGCGTCGTGGTCGGCGTCGTGGGCACGCCGCAACACAAGAGCCCGATGTTCGCCGTGGAGGAGCGCGTCGAGTTCCTTCGTGGCGCGCTGGCCGGCCTCGACAACGTCGAGATCGACGTCTTCCGCGAGCTCGTGGTCGACTTCGCACGCAAGTGGGACGCGAAGGCCATCGTCAAGGGGCTCCGTGTGATCTCGGACTTCGAGTGGGAATACCAGATGAACCAGCTCAACCGCACACTGGCCCCTGAGGTGGAGACCGTCTACGTGATGGCGAGCGCACAGGTGAGCTTCGTCTCGTCGAGCGGTGTGAAAGAGATCGCAGCGTTCGGCGGCGACGTCTCGGAGCTCGTGCCGGAGCCGGTCGCTCGCCGGCTCGCGGAGCTCTTTCCCAACGGTCGTCCCGGGACGCCGGAAAGGCCGGGGGAATAACCGAGCTCGACGTCACGCTCCGCGACGGCCGGACACTGCATGTCTTCGACGAGGGCGATCCGGAGGGGAACGTCGTCGTGCAGCATCACGGGACGCCCGGAAGCGGCCTCGGCTATCCGCCGGACAACGAGCTCGGGCGCGAGCGTGGGCTGCGCGTCGTCCGCTACGACCGCGCCGGCTACGGCGGTTCCACGCCGAACCCGGGGCGCTCCGTCGTGGACGTCGTGGCCGACATCGAGGACGTGCTCGACGAGCTCGGGATCGAGCGTTACGCGTCGCTCGGTGGTTCCGGCGGCTGCCCGCATTCGTTCGCCTGCGGCGCCCGCTCGGAGCGTTGCCTCGCCGCAGGCGCGATCGCAGCGCCGACTCCGTACCCGGCCGAGGGCCTCGACTGGCTCGCCGGGATGGGAGAAGACAACATCGTGGAGTTCAACGCCGCACTCGGGGGTCCGGAGAAGCTCGAGGCCTACCTCGAGGGCGAGGCCGCGAAACTACGCGCGGCCAAGCCCGAGGAGGTCAAGGAGGTCTGGGCAAGCGTGCTGCCGCCGGTCGACGCCGCGGTGCTCACGGGCGACCGCGCCGAGCACTGGAAGCGGAGCAACGACCGCGCACTCGCCCAGGGCGTTCCGGGTTGGCGTGACGACGACATCGCCTTCACCAAGCCGTGGGGCTTCGATCTGAGCGAGATCCGCGTGCCCACGCTGCTCTGGCAGGGCGTGCAGGACAAGATGGTTCCCGCCGCGCACGCCCGCTGGCTCGCCGGCCGGATTCCGGGCGTCGAGGCCCATATCAGCGAGGAAGACGGCCACCTCTCGATCGCCGTGGGGCGCCTCGGCGAGATCTACGACTGGCTCGCGGCGCGGTTCCAGGATTAGGCTCCTTCCGCTCGTAGGGCTACACTGCGCAACCTATGGACGTCCTTGTTCTAATCGACAAGCTCGACGACCTCGTTCACAACGCCAAGGCCGTTCCGCTCACCGACCAGGTGCGCATCGACCGCGAGGAGATCTACGACATCCTCGACCAGATGCGCGCGACGATTCCGGAGGAGATCAAGCAGGCCCGCTGGATCGTCAAGGAGCGGCAGGAGATGCTGGCCGAGGCGAAACGCGAGGTCGATCGGCTGCTCGCCGAGGCGCGGGAACAGGCCGTGCGCGAGGCATCGCAGACCGAGATCGTCAAGATCGCCGAACGGCAGGCCGACGAGATCGTCGACGACGCCCGGCGCAGCTCGCGCGAGATGAAGCTCGAGATGGAGGACTGGGCCGACAACCAGCTCGCCTCCCTCGAGGTCAATCTCGAGCGCTTCCTGACCGCCGTCAAGCGCGGTCGCGACCGGCTGCACGAGCGCTCGCAAGAGACGGTCATCGCCGGGCTCAGCGCCAACGGCGACGTTGCCGACGACGAGCGCTTCTAGCCGCCGCTGATCGAGCCGGCGAGCTCGTGCGCGAGCTCGACGAATGCGTGCGCTGCCTGTGACCGGTACCGGTCGCGGTGCCACACGAGCACGAGCGTGCGCGGCGTGATCCGGGACCCGAACGGGAGCGTCGTCACGGCGCGGTCGCGCGGGTCGACGACGAGTCGCGGCTCGATGGCGGAGCCCAGGCCCTCCGCGACGAGCGCGCCCAGCGTGCCGTTGTCGTCGGTTCGGAAGACGACGTTGAGCTCCGGTACCCGCCCCGCAAGGAACCGTTCGGGCTCGTCGGTGCTGCGCCGGCCGATCAGCGGCAGCTTCGCGACCTCGCGAAGCGATGGCGCCGCTTCCAGCGAGGCGAGCTCGGACCGGGCCGAGACGAGCAGGACGTAAGGATCTTGAAGTAGCTCGGCCCACTCGAACGGCCCTTCGGGCACCGGCAGCTCGGCGAAGGTCAGGTCGAGCTCTCCGTGCTCGAGCAGGCGGAGCAAGTCCTGCGCCGCGCTCTCCTCGCGCACGCGGACGCCCACCCGCGGCCACTGGGCGCGAAAGCGCCGCACGAGGGCGGGGAGGAGGCGCGCTCCGACGCTCTGGTAGATGCCGACCCGGAGGGTCCCGGCCTCGCCTTCGGCGAGCGCGGCCATGTCCGCCCGCGCGGCGTCGAGCTGGGCGACGATCGCGTCGGCATGTCGTAGGAGGAGGAGCCCGGCTTCGGTCGGCTCCACGCGTCGCGGGCCGCCGGGGCGGTGGAAGAGCCGCTGCCCGACGATCCGCTCGAGCTGCGCGATCTGCTGGCTGACGGCCGACTGCGTGTAGCCCAGCTCGCGCGCCGCACGACCGAAGGAGCCCGTGCGCGAGACCGCTTCGAGAGCGGCGAAATGCCGCATTTCGACGCCTAGCCAGTCATTAGCTCCCATGATCGAAACGAACGATAACTCAACTTGTCCTGATCGATACCGCTCGGCACCATGGAGCCATGAGGACGAAAGTCGCCATCGCGCTCGGGATCGTCTACGTCGTCTGGGGATCGACGTATTTCGCGATTGCTGTCGCCGACCGGACGCTGCCGCCGCTCTTGATGCTCGCGGTCCGCTTCGCGCTCGCCGGCGGGCTCCTCTACGGCTGGTCCGTGTGGCGCGGCGAGGTGGCCGTCGCACGTCCGGGCCGGCGCGAGTGGACGGCTGCCGCGCTCGTCGGTGGGCTGCTGCTGTTCGTCGACACGGGCGGGGTTGCCTGGGCCGAGCAGCGGGTCGCCTCAGGCTTCACGGCGCTCCTCATCGCGACCGTGCCGCTGTTCACCGCCGTCCTCGACCGCACATTCTTCGGCGTCCGGCTCTCGCTGGGTGCGCTCGCGGGGATCGCGACGGGTCTACTCGGCGTCGCGTTACTCGTCGGGCAGAGCGCCCACGTCGATCCCGTCGGCGCCGCGGTCATTCTCGGCGCGGGGCTCGCCTGGGCGGCCGGATCGGCCTACGCGCGCGTCGCGCCGCTCCCGAAGGCGCCGTTCCTCTCCGCCTCGATGCAGATGCTCTGCGCTGCCGTCCTTCTGGCGGTTGCCGGAGCGGCGATGGGAGAGGTCGGGCGTGTGCATCCCGCGGCGATCTCGTCCGGGTCGCTCGCTGCGTTCGCCTTCCTGGTCGTCTTCGGCTCGATCGTGGCCTTCACGGCGTACAGCTGGCTGCTCAGGAGCGGGGCGCCGAGCGTCGTCGTCTCGACGTACGCCTACGTCAATCCCGGGGTCGCCGTGCTGCTCGGCTGGCTGTTCGCGGGCGAGGCGGTCGGCGGTCGCGAGCTAGCGGCGGGCGCCGTCATTCTCGCCTCGGTCGGGATGCTCGTGTTCGCGCGCCATCCGCCGCAGGAGGATGTCGAGCCGCTGCCGGAGACTGTCGGCCCGTACCTCCGCGACAAGGAGGCACAGGAGCAGCCGCTCCCGCCGCCCGCGCCGCGGCTCGTGGATCTGCGCCGGATCGCCCCGTAAGCTGGGGCCCCGATGAACGCGAACCGGCGCTGGCTCGTGATCGCGGCGGGAGTCGTCGTGGTTGCGGCAGCCGCGATCGGCTCGGTCCTTGGCTTCTCCGGGGGATCGGGAGCTCGGCTGCTCGACGCAAGCTTCCCGGGCTACCAGCTGTCGTTCCGCTATCCGGCAGCGTGGAAGCGCAAGGACTGGTGCTGGATCGGCACCTCGGTGTTCCCTTTGACGCTGCTGACGACGGCACGCGCAGCGCCGACCTGCCAGCAGGACTCGTCGTTCGGGAGTGGGACGCCGTTTCCCCCGCCGCTTCGACTCGGCGGTAACAGCATTGCGACCTGGTGGTTCGCCTCCGACCAAGACAGCCCGGGCCCGCTCAGCCCGAACGCGGAGATCGACGGGCAGCCTGCGCGCATCACGGTTCGACGGGAATCGACGCGCCGAACGTCGAAGTCCTATGTGAACTGTCGGCTCGGTGCGACGCAACGATTCCTGACCGCGCAGATCCACGGGCCGAGCGCGAATGTCAGACTCATCGAAGTCGGCGCCGTGATCTGCGGGCCTGGTTTCGCAGCGGGCGAAGCCGCCGTCCGCAAGATGCTCGACAGCGTTCGCTTCACGAGCTGAACCGCCGCTACGGTGGCGGGATGACCACCTTCGACCTCCGCACGCTCCGCATTCGCAGCGGCGACCAGGCGCGCGAGCGCGTCGAGATCGAGCTCGAGCCACTTCTCCTCGGCGGGCAGGCCTACGATCCACGGCCGAATCCGGTGCCCGCGGAGCTGGCGGTCACCCGCGCGTCGAGCGGTACCGTCCTCGAGCTCGCGTTCGACGTCACGCTCGAAGGCCCGTG
>DASSLB010000035.1:0-3178 GCA_035689945.1 Gaiellaceae bacterium
GAGGCGGACGCGACGAGGCACCAGCCGGACGAGCTCGTGTAGCCCGTCTTGACGCCGTTCGCACCGTGGTACGAGTGCAGAAGGAAGTTGTTGTTGAGGTAGATCTTCGAGTTCGTCGGAGCAGACCAGCGCACCTGGATCCGCTTCGTCCGGATGAGCTCGTCGAAGCGGGGAGTCCGAAAGGCGTAGCGCGTCAGCGCCGCGAGGTCCCACGGCGTCGAGTAGTTCCCCTTGTCGATCACACCGCTCGGCGTCGTGAAGTGCGTGTCGTGCAGCCCCAGCTGCCAGGCCTCGGCGTTCATCTGGTCGAGAAACGCATGCACCGATCCCGCGGACGAGATGGCGAGTTGTGCGGCGTCGTCGTTGCCCGAGTAGAGGAGCAGCGCGTAGAAGAGCTTCCACGCCTTGACACGCTCACCGGTGCGCAGCCCTTCCTTGACGAGCGGCACCTTCGTCACCCTCTTGTCCACGGTGATCGTGCTCTCCCAGGGCACCTCTCGTAGCGCGAGCGTCGCGGTCATGATCTTGGTCAGGGAGGCGATCTTCCTGCGGTCGTGCGCGCGCTTCGCCCAGAGGATGCGGCCCGTGTGGGCATCGACGAGGATCGCGGCCGGCGCTCCGATGTGGACGTGCACCCGGCCCTCGAGGAGGGGCGCTCCCGTGAGGAGGCGCAGCGGCGCCTTCGGCTTCGCCGGGTGCGACCCCGTCCGCGCGACCGGCTTGCTCCGGGGATGCGACGCAGCGACGGGGTGGTGCGTCGTCTTCATGGCTCGTCGTCCGAGCTCTGCGCCGCCGCCGGCGGCCACGAGCACGAGGAGGACGAGCAGAGCAATCTTCCTGCTCCGGGAACGGCGCCTCCGCCGACGCTCAACCGGGATGAGCACGTCGAGCGACACGATGTCCGAGGTTAGCGTCCTTCTCGGTCGGGCTCCAGAAGCCCCACTCCTAGAATGGCCGCGTGTGGACGTCGGCCGAGCTGCGCGAGGGATTCCTCGCCTTCCACGAGGAGAAGGGACATCTCCGGCGCCCCTCCGCCTCGCTCATCCCGCGCGCCGACGACCGCTCGACGCTCTACACGAGCGCGGGGATGCAGCCGCAGATGCCGTACTTCCTCGGCCACGAGCCGCCGCCGGCACCGCTGACGACCACGTGCCAGAAGGTCTTCCGCACCCCCGACATCGACGAGGTCGGGCTCGACACGTTCCACCTCACGTTCTTCGAGATGCTCGGCAACTTCTCGTTCGGCCAGTACTTCAAGGAGGGCGCAATCGAGCTAGCGACCGAGTTCATCCAGGAGCGCCTCAAGCTCGACTGGGATCGCGTGTGGGTCAGCGTGCACGCCGGCGATCCGGGTCTGAAGCTCGGCCCCGACGAGGAGGCGATCGGCTTCTGGGAGCAGATCGGCATGCCGTCGGAGCGGATCGTGCCGCTGCCGTCGTCGGAGAACTTCTGGTCGGTCGGCGGGCCTGGACCGTGCGGACCCGATTCCGAGATGTACTGGGACTGGGGTGAGGAGACGGGCTGCGGCACCGACGACTGCCTGCCGGGCTGCACGCGCTGCGAGCGCTTCCTCGAATTCGGGAATCTCGTCTTCATGTCCTACGAGCTCCATCCCGACGGCACGCTCACCGACCTCCCGAGCAAGAACATCGACACCGGCTGGGGCCTCGAGCGCGTCGCGCGCGTGGTGCAGGACGTGGCGTCGGTCTACGACACCGACGGCTACCAGTTGATCATGGACTGGGTCGCCGAGCAGTCCGGCATCGCGTACGGGTCGTCGGGGGATGCGACGAAGGCACATCGGGTTCTGGCCGACCACGGGCGCGCCATGACGTTCATCGGGGCCGAGGGCGTGACGCCCTCGAACGAGGGGCGCGGCTACGTCCTGCGGCGCGTCGTCCGCCGGGCCGTGCAGCACGGACTTCGGATCGGGATGGAGGGCCCGTTCCTGCCGGGTCTCACCGACGTCGTGATCGAGCAGATGGGTCACGCCTACCCCGAGCTCGTCGAGCATCGCGAAGACCTTCATCGGGTGCTCGCCGGCGAGGAGGAGCGCTTCGGCGAGACGCTCGACCGCGGGATGACGAAGTTCGAGGAAGCCGCGGCGAAGGGCGAGATCACAGGCGACGACGCGTTCGAGCTGCAGGCGACCGACGGGTTCCCGATCGAGCTGACGGAGGAGCTCGCGCGCGAGCGCGGTCTCGCCGTGAACCTGGAGGAGTACGAGCGGCTGATGGAGCAGCACCGGGAGATCTCGCGCCAGGGCGGCACGGGTTACGAGCCGCGGTTCGCGGGGGCTCCGCGGACGGAGTTCGTCGGCTATGAGCAGCTCGACGTGCGGACGGCGATCACGGCGTTCGCGGATCTCGGCGACGGCTACTTCCAGGCGAAGCTCGCCGAGTCGCCGTTCTATCCGGCGGGCGGCGGCCAGGTGACCGACACCGGATGGATCGAGAAGGACGACGGCTCGCGCGCCGACCTCGTCGACGCTCTGCGGCTCGAGAACGACCAGGAGCTCGTGTTTCGGGGCGAAGCCTTCGCGGAGGGCGATCGGGTGCGGGCTGTCGTGGCGTGGGGAGTCCGCTATCCGACGATGGCCAACCACACGGCGACGCACGTCCTGCACCACGTGTTGCGCGACGTGCTCGGCGAGCACGTGAAGCAGGCCGGCTCGGCGGTGCGCCCAGACAAGCTCCGCTTCGACTTCACGCACCCGTCGCCGCTGACGTCGGACGAGCGCACGGAGGTGGAGAAGCGGGTCAACGAGCGCGTGTTCGCGAACATGCCCGTCCGGATCTTCGAGACGCCGCTCTCGGAAGCGCGGAACCTCGGCGCGATGATGCTCTTCGGCGAGAAGTACGGCGACATCGTCAGGGTCGTCGAGGTGCAGGACGTCTCCCGCGAGCTCTGCGGCGGCACCCACGTGCGCACGACGGCGGAGATCGGCGCCTTCACGATCCTGTCCGAGGGCTCGGTCGGCTCGGGCGCCCGGCGCATCGAGGCGCTGACGAGCGGCGAGGCGTTCGCGTGGCTCCACGAGCGTGCGCGCGAGTCGGAGGAGCTGCGCGCCGAGCTCGAGCGCGTGCGCAAGGAGGCGAAGCGGCCGGCCCCGGCGGCGCAGGCCGAGTTCGAGATCCGCTCGCGCGAGAGCGACGTGGTCGTCGTCGAAGCGAAGGGC
>DASSLB010000036.1:0-6243 GCA_035689945.1 Gaiellaceae bacterium
AGCGTGGCCGAAATGGCCGCGCGCGTCGAGAACCAGCTCAAGGGACTCCCCGCAAAGCCTGGCGTCTACCTCTTCCGCGACGACGCAGGCGGCGTCCTCTACGTCGGCAAGGCGAAGACGCTGCGCTCGCGCGTGCGCTCGTACTTCCAGAAGACGACGGACGGGCGCGCCCAGATCCGTTCGCTTCCGGGCCGGGTCGCCGACGTCGAGGTCATCGTCACGGGCAGCGAGGTCGAGGCGCTCCACCTCGAGCAGAACCTCGTCAAGCGCCACCGGCCGCCGTTCAACGTCCGGCTCCGCGACGACAAGTCGTTCCCGTACATCGCGGTCACGGTCGAGGACGAGTACCCGCGCGTGATGTTCACCCGAGAGCGGCACCGGCCGGGCGTCTGGTACTTCGGCCCGTACGCGAACGCGAAGAAGGTGCGCGAGACGCTCGACGTGCTCAACCGCGTCTTCCGCTACCGCCCGTGCGAGGGGCCGAAGCCGGGGCGCCACAGCGGGATCCCATGCCTCGACTACCACATCGACCGTTGCCTGGCTCCTTGCGTCGGCTATGTGTCCGTGGAGGACTACCGCGCGATCGTCGACGGCGTGATCGAGTTCCTCTCGGGCGACGTCAAGCCGATCCAACGTGAGCTCGAGCGGCGGATGCAGGAAGCGGCGGCGGAGGAGCGTTTCGAGGACGCGGCGCGCTACCGCAACCGGCTCTTCTCCGTGCAGCACCTCGTCGAGCGGCAGGCGGTGGAGCGGCAGTCGGTAGGGACGGTGGACGTGATCGGCTTCGCCGCCGAAGGAGACCGGGCCGTCGTGCAGGTCTTCCCGCTCCGCGGCGGCAAGATGGTCGACCGCCACTCGTTCCACCTCGAGAACGTCGGCGGCCAGGACGTGACGACGATCCTCGAGTCGTTCGGCCTCGAGTACTACGGGAGCGCGCCGAGCCTGCCGCCGCAGATCGTCGTCCCGGGCGATGCGGGCGACCTCTCCGCGCTCGCGGAGCTCTTGTCGGAGCGGCGCGGCGCGCGGGTCGAGATCCGGGTCGCCGAGCGGGGCGAGAAGCGGCGCCTGCAGCGGCTCGCCGACGAGAACGCGCTGCACGTTCTCACGAGCGACCTCGCGCAGGGCGAGCAGCGCCGGCTGCGC
This sequence comes from Gaiellaceae bacterium, assembly GCA_035689945.1. GTDB lineage: Bacteria > Actinomycetota > Thermoleophilia > Gaiellales > Gaiellaceae > Palsa-739. The sequence goes on from DASSLB010000036.1 coordinate 1,144, forward strand.
CGCGTCGAGGCGCTCGAGCAGCTGCGCGAGACGCTGAACCTCGAGGCGCTGCCGCTGCGCATCGAGTGCTTCGACATCTCGACCGCGATGGGACAGGACAACGTCGGCTCGATGGTCGTCTTCCAGGACGGCCTGCCGAAGAAGGCGCACTACCGCAAGTTCGCGATCCGCGGCCAGGAGGGGATGGACGACTTCGCGGCGATGGGGGAGATGGTGTCGAGGCGGTTCGCCCGGCTCGCCAACGGCGCGACGGCGGACGAGTACGACGAGTCGTTCGCGGCGACGCCGAACCTCGTCGTCGTCGACGGTGGCAAAGGCCAGCTGGCAGCGGCGATCGCGGCGATGCAGGCGTTCGACCTGCCGCGCGTGGCGGTGATCGCGCTCGCGAAGCGGGAGGAAGAGGTGTTCGTTCCGGGCCGCGCACGGCCGATCGTCCTCTCGCGTCACGACCCAGGGCTCCAGCTCCTGCAGCGGATCCGCGACGAAGCGCACCGCGTCGCGGTTGGGTTCCACCGGCAGCGGCGCGAGACCCGCGGCTTCACGTCGCTGTTCGACGAGCTCGAGGGAGTCGGCCCCGCACGGCGACGCGCGCTTCTCAACCACTTCGGCTCGGTCGAGGCGATGCTCGCGGCGACACCCGAGGAGCTCGAGGGCGTCCCCGGCGTGCCCGCGAAGGTTGCGCGCAACGTCTACGCGCAGCTTCACAAGGCCGGACGGGGCTAGCTACTCGGAATCGAGGAACGGGTAGCGGTAGTCGCGCGGCGGCACGAACGTCTCCTTGATCGTGCGCGGGCTGACCCAGCGGATCAGGTTCCACATCGAGCCCGCCTTGTCGTTCGTCCCGGAGGCTCTGGCGCCGCCGAACGGCTGCTGCCCGACGACCGCACCTGTCGGCTTGTCGTTGACATAGAAGTTGCCGGCGGCGTAGCGGAGCCGGTCCTGCGTCCTCTCGATCGCGCCGAGGTCGCGCGCGAAGACGGCGCCGGTCAGTCCATAGGTCGTGCCGCTGTCGATCAGGTCGAGCGTGTCCTCGTAGCGCGAGTCGTCGTAGACGAACGCGGTGACGACCGGACCGAATAGCTCCTCCTTCATCGTCCGGAAGTCGGGGTCCGAGGTCTCGATCACCGTCGGCTGGACGAACCACCCGTCACTGTCGTCGTAGTTGCCGCCCGCGATCACCTGCGCCGTGCCGTTCGACGCCTTGGCCTCTTCGATCGCCGCTTTCTGTGTCGCGAACGAGCTGCCGTCGATGACGGCGCCGACGAAATTGGAGAAGTCGGCGACGTCGCCCATCTTCATCTCGCCGATCTCCTCGACGACCTGCTCGCGCACCTTCGGCCAGAGGCTCGCGGGCGCGAAGACGCGGGAAGCGGCGGAGCACTTCTGGCCCTGGTACTCGAAAGAGCCGCGGAGGATCGCGGTCGCGACGGCTTCGGCGTCGGCAGTCGGGTGCACGACGATGAAGTCCTTGCCACCGGTCTCGCCGACGATCCGCGGGTAGTTGCGGTAGCTGGCGATGTTGTCGCCGACCGTCTTCCACATGCCCTGAAAGACCGGCGTGGAGCCGGTGAAATGGATTCCGGCGAGGTGCTTGCTCGCAAGAGCGGGATCGCCGACAGCCGCGCCGGAGCCATAGACGAGATTGATCACTCCCGGCGGCAGGCCGGCTTCCTCGTAGAGCTTCATCAGGAAGTGCGCGCTCACTGCAGCGGTCGTGGCGGGTTTCCAGACGACCGTGTTCCCCATGAGCGCCGCCGAGGTGGGGAGGTTGCCGGCGATGGCCGTGAAGTTGAACGGCGTTACAGCGAAGACGAAGCCCTCGAGCGGCCGGTATTCGAGCCGGTTCCAGACGCCGGGCGAGGAGATCGGCTGCTCTCCGTAGATGCGGGTCATGTACTGAACGTTGAAGCGCCAGAAGTCGATGAGCTCGCACGCCGAGTCGATCTCGGCCTGATGCGCGGTCTTCGACTGGCCGAGCATCGTGGCCGCGTTGAGCGTCTGCCGCCACGGGCCGGCGAGGAGCTCGGCTGCGCGGAGCAGGACGGCGGCGCGCTCCTCCCACGGCGTCCGCGACCAGTCCTCCCAGGCGTTGGCCGCCGCGGCGATCGCGCGGTCGACCTCGGGAGCGCCGCCCTTGTGAACATCGGCGAGCACGTGAGTGCGCTTGTGCGGCATGACCGCTTCGAACGTGTCGCCGGTGGTCACCTCCTCACCGCCGATCACGAGCGGGATCTCCAGCCGCTGGCCGGAGAGCTCATCGAGCCGGTGGCGAAGGGAGTCGCGCTCGGGACTGCCGGGCTCGTAGCCGAGGACGGGTTCGTTGTGGGGCTCGGGGACGCGGAAGATTCCATGGCTGCTCATGTGGGCGATTCTAGGATTGGGAGTCGTGCCGGTGACGCAGGTGGCGTACGAGGTCGAGGGTTGGGGCGTGGGCGAGCTCGTGGTCGCCGGCGAGCGCGTCGTGTGGCACGAGCTGCCGTGGCCGCGTCCCGAGCAGGCGGCTCTGAACGGAACGGGGCTCGCCGAGGACCCATCCCAAACCCCCACCCACCCTGGGGCAGGGGCTGCGTCTGTCGTATCACGGAAATCGCCGGGCGGTAGTCGAGGTTTCGTGTCGGAAGTCGTGCGGCTGCTGCAGGCGTACTTCGCGGGCGAGCGCGTGCCGCTCGAGGATGTGCCGGTCGACCTCGACTACGAGACGCCGTTTCTCGCGCGCTGTGCCGAGGCGCTGCGGACGATCCCGCGCGGGGAGGTCGTGACCTACGGCGAGCTCGCCGCGCTCGCCGGAGCACCGAGGGCCGCTCGCGCCGCCGGGAGCTTCTGCGCTCGCAGCCACCTCTCCATCTTCGTCCCCTGCCACCGCGTCGTCGCCGCGGACGGACTCGGCTCGTACGGCTCCTACGGCGTCGACTACAAACGCCGCCTCCTCGCGCTCGAAGGCTACGCCCATGCTCTCTGACGACCTGCGGGAGGAGCTGGCCGCGATCGCGCCGGCGAAAGAGTGCGACCGGCTCGCCGAGCTCTCCGGCCTCTTCCACGTTGCCGGCCGTGCGCATCTCCGGGGCCGGGGAAGCGTGGACGTCCATCTCGACGTCTCGAGCTCGACGGTCGCCCGCCGCGCGTTCGCCCTCCTGCGCGCCGTCGGGGTGACGTCCGAGATTCGCACCTACCCGCGCCGGGCGTTCGACAAGGCGACGCGCTACCAGCTGCACGTCGAAGGATCGGAGGAGGCGTACGCGACGCTGCACCGCGCCGGCGTGCTCGACCGCTCCCATCGGCCGCTCGGCCGGCCGCAGCAGCGGGTTGTCGCCCGCCGCTGTTGCGCGGCTGCCTACCTCCGCGGTGCGCTGCTCGGCTCGGGCACGCTCAGCGGGCCGAAAGGGCCACACCTCGAGATCCGCACCGCGGAGGGGGAAGGCGCCTACTTCCTCGCGGCGCTCGCAAAGCGCCTCGGTGGTGAGCTGCACGTCCAGGAGCGCGCCTCGCACGCGACCGCGTACGCAAAGGGAACCGAGGCGATCGCGGACGTGCTCGTGCCTGCGGGAGCCGTCGATCTCGTGCTCGGGCTCGAGGAGCAGGCGGTGCTCGCCGCGATCCGCGCCGACGCGAACCGGCTTGCAAATGCCGACCACGCGAATCTCGTCCGCACGGGCCGAGCCGCACACGCGCAACTCGAGGCCCTCAGTCGCCTCGACGTCGATGCGCTCCCCGACGATCTTCGCGAGATCGCGTTGCTTCGCCTGCGCCATCCGACGGCGTCCACCGCGGAGCTCGCCCGTCGCTGCACGCCGGGCCTCTCGAAGGCGAGCGCGTATCGGAGACTGCGTCGTTTGCAGGAGCTTTCCACGCGCTAGAACTAGGTCGCTATCCGTTGCAAGTCGCCTGGCGCGGCAACAACGCAGAAGTCATACTCGCCAAGGCGGGTCCTGCTCGTCCGGCGGTGGATTCAGACCCCGTCCGCCGTCAGGTCTCGAGCGGGTGAGGGACCGGGAGGGTCGTCCTCGGAGCTTCCCGGTCCGCCCGCCGTGCGTCCGAATGGCGCGACAACACTGTGGAGAAGTGCGGATTCCTCGCGAAGCCGCCCGGCTAGACTCGAAATCGGAAACCGACAAACGAGAAAGGTTCAGTGATGGCGAAGATCAGGGTCGGGATCAACGGCTTCGGCCGCATCGGCCGCAACTTCCTTCGCGCCCAGCTCGACCAGGGCGACTTCGAGATCGTGGCCGCGAACGACCTCGGCGACGCGAACACGATGGCGCACCTGCTCAAGCACGACTCGGTGCTCGGGACGCTCGAGTTGCCGGTCGAGGCAGGCGACGGAATGATTCGGGTCGGCGAGCACGAGATCAAGCTCCTCTCCGAGCGCGACCCTGCCGACCTCCCGTGGTCCGACCTCGGCGTCGACATTGCGATCGAGTCGACGGGCCTTTTCACGAAGCGGCCGGACGCGGAGAAGCACCTCCAGGCCGGCGCGAAGAAGGTCGTCATCTCGGCTCCCGCGACGGATCCGGATCTCACTCTCGTCCTCGGCGTGAACGACGGGGAGTACGACCCGGAGCAGCACCACATCATCTCGAACGCCTCCTGCACGACGAACTGCGTTGCGCCGGTGGCGAAGATCCTCCACCAGGCCTACGGGATCGAGCGCGGCTTCATGACCACGATCCATGCGTACACGAACGATCAGCAGGTGCTCGACCTACCGCACAAGGACCTGCGTCGCGCGCGCGCCGCCGCGATCAACCTCATCCCGACCTCGACCGGCGCCGCCCGGGCGATCGGCGTGGTGATGCCGGAGCTGAAGGGCAAGGTCGACGGCATGTCGATGCGTGCGCCGGTGCCGACCGGCTCGATCGTCGACCTCGTCGTCCAGGTCGGCTCGGAACCGACCGCCGAACAGGTCAACGAGCTGTTCCGCTCGCAAGCCGACACCGGCGACCTCGAGGGGATCCTTCTCTACACCGACGAGCCGCTCGTCTCGACCGACATCGTCCACTCGTCGTACTCGTCGATCTTCGACAGCGGGCTGACGATGGCGAACGGGAATCTCGTCAAGGTCTTCTCGTGGTACGACAACGAGTGGGGCTACAGCTGCCGCCT
>DASSLB010000037.1:0-7878 GCA_035689945.1 Gaiellaceae bacterium
CGGCTACGCCGGGCTGACCTGGCCGAAGGAGTACGGCGGCGCGGGCGCGCCCTACAGCTTCCAGGCGATCCTCTACGAGGAGCTCGCCGCGGCGCAGGCGGCGGCGCACGTCGGAGTGATCGGCCTCGGCATGGCAGGGCCCACGATCATCGCCCACGGGACGGAGGAGCAGAAGGCGCGCTACCTCCGGCCGATCCTCGCGGCCGACGAGATCTGGTGCCAGGGATTCTCGGAGCCGGACGCCGGCTCCGACCTGGCAGCAGTGCGCACGCGCGCAGAACGCCGCGACGACGTCTACGTCGTCAACGGCCAGAAGGTGTGGTCGTCGTTCGCGCACATCGCCGACTTCTGCATCCTCGTCACCCGTAGCGACCCGAACGCGCCGCGCTACCGCAATCTCACGTACCTGATCGTGGACATGCACACGCCGGGCGTCGAGGTGCGGCCGCTGCGGCAAATCACCGGCGAGTCGGAGTTCAACGAGATCTTCTTCTCCAATGTGGAAGTGCCGGTCGCAAACCGGCTCGGAGACGAAGGCGAGGGCTGGCAAGTGGCGATGACCACGCTCCTGCACGAGCGCGCGACCCTCGGCTTCGCGCTCACGGCGACGCTCGATGCGACGTTCGGGCGGCTGCTCGAAGAGGCGCGCGCGCAGGAGGTCGATACGCGCCTCCGCGAGGGGCTCGCGCGGGAGTGGATCGAGCTGCAGGCGCTCCGCTACACGAACTACCGCGCCCTCGGCACGTACGAGCGCACCGGCGTCCCGGGCCCCGAGGGATCGGCCGTGAAGCTGCGCTGGTCGGAGGCGAACCAGCGGCTGACGAAGCTCGCGCGCGAGCTGCTCGGGCCGGAGGGCATCCTCGACGACGGCTGGTGGAACCACCAGCAGCTCCGCAGCCGGGGCAACACGATCGAGGCCGGCACGTCGGAGGTGCTCCGCAACATCATCGCCGAGCGCGTGCTCGGGCTTCCGAGGTCGCGCTGATGGACTTCGCGCTGAACGAGGACCAGCTCGAGCTGAAGCAGGCGGCGCGCGAGTGGCTTGCCGACCGCTTCCCGCTCGATCGGGACTGGGAGTCGAAGGAGGATCGCTGGAGCGAGCTCGCGGAGCTCGGCTGGCTCGACGTCGCCGAGGCCGGGCTCGGGTTCGTCGAGGAGGCGCTGTTGCTCGAGGAGATGGGATACGCGTGCTACCCGGGCTTCTACCTGGGGCACGTTGCTTCGCTGTCCGACGACAACGAGGTCGCGACCGTCGACCCAACCCGACACATGCAGCGGATCGAGGAAGAAACTCCCCGGTTCCGCGCCGCCGCGGCGGCCGAGGCTCTCGGCGTCGCGCAGCGGGCACTCGACCTCGGCGTCGAGCACGCAAAGACGCGCCTCCAGTTCGGTAAGCCAATCGGCACCTACCAGGCCGTGTCCCACCCACTCGCGCAGACATACACCGACGTCGAGCTCGCGCGCTCGCTCGTTTACTGGGCGGCGTGGTGCGTCGCCGAAGAGGACGAACGAGCGCCGGTCGCAGCCGCGGCCGCGATGGCGTTCGCGACCGAGGCAGCGGTCGCTGCGTGCGAGCGCTCGATCCAGGTGCACGGCGGCATCGGCTTCACCTGGGAGCACCCGCTGCACCGCTTCTACAAGCGCGCACTCTGGCTCGAAGGCTTCGGCAGCCGCCCCGCCGAGCTCCGGCTCGAGGTCGCGAATGCGCTCCTGGAGTGACACGATGAGCCGGATGGAAGGCCTGATGATGGACTTCCCGCTCACGCTCACGCATGTCATGCGCCGGGCGGACGCGTTCTTCGGCGACGGCGAGATCGTCACCCGCCTGCCCGACAAGAGCTTTCACCGCACGAACCACCGCGACACGTTACGGCGCGCACGGCAGCTCGCCGTCGCGCTGCGGAAAGCCGGCCTCGAGCGCGGCGACCGCGTGGCGACACTGTGCTGGAACCATCACCAGCACCACGAGGCGTATTTCGGCGTCCCGTGCGGCGGCTTCGTCCTGCACACGCTCAACCTCCGCCTTCACCCGAATGACCTGAACTACATCGCGAGCCACGCCGGCGACCGCGCGGTGATCGTCGACCGGGCGCTCGTGCCCCTGCTCGAGCAGTTCCGGGAGGGAACGCCGATCGAGCACGTCTTCGTCGTCGAGGACTCGTACGAGGAGCTGCTGGCGACGGCCGATCCGGACGAGTGGGAAGACCCGGAGCTCGACGAGCGCGAGGCCGCGGCTATGTGTTACACGAGCGGCACGACCGGCCGGCCGCGCGGCGTCGTCTACTCGCACCGCTCGTCCGTCCTCCATGCGTTCGGCGTCGGCGCGAACAACCCGCTCGGGATGGGCCTCGGCATCGACGACGCGGTGATGCCGGTCGTGCCGATGTTCCACGCAAATGCGTGGGGCTATCCGTACCTGGCCGCGATGCAGGGCGCAAAGCTCGTCTATCCCGGCCCGCACCTCGATCCCGACAGCCTGCTCGAGAACATGGAGCGGGAGCGGGTTTCGTGGGCCGCGGGCGTGCCGACGATCTGGATGGGCATCCTCGCGCGCCTCGACGCGGAGCCCGGTCGCTGGGATCTCTCCGCGATGAAAGCGATGCTGATCGGCGGCGCGGCCGTGCCGCGCGCAATGATCGCCGCCTTCGAAGAGCGGCACGGAGTGCGCATCTGCCAGGGCTGGGGGATGACCGAGACGTCGCCCGTCGCCTCCACCGTCTCGCTCCCGCCGGACCTCGCCGAGGCGGATGCCGAGACGCGCTGGGACTTCCAGGCGACGGCCGGCTTCCCGCTCCCGTTCGTCGAGATCCGCGTCCGCGCCGGTGACGAGGAGGTGCCGTGGGACGGCGAGGCGATGGGCGAGCTCGAGGTGCGCGGGCCGTGGGTCGCGTCGTCCTACTACGAGGCTCCCGAATGCGCCGACCGCTGGACGGAGGACGGCTGGTTCCGCACCGGCGACATCGTCTCGATCCACCCGCGCGGCTTCATCCAGATCAAGGACCGCTCGAAGGACGTGATCAAGTCCGGAGGCGAGTGGATCTCCTCGGTAGACCTCGAGAACGCACTGATGGCGCATCCGGCCGTGGCCGAGGCGGCGGTGATCGCGGTGCCCGACGAGAAGTGGGGCGAGCGGCCGCTCGCGGCGGTCGTGCTGCGCGAGGGCGCGTCCACGACCGCGGATGAGCTGCGCGAGCATCTCGCGCCGCAGTTCGCGAAGTGGTGCCTGCCCGACCGGTTCGAGTTCGTGGACGAGATCCCGAAGACGAGCGTGGGCAAGTTCCGCAAGATCGCGCTGCGCGAGCGGTTCGCCGCGGAGTCGCCGGCGAGCGTCGAGAGTTGAGGGCGCTCGTCACGGGCGGCCGCGGAGGCATCGGCGCGGCGATCGTGAGCGCGCTCGGCGAATCAGACGTCGTGGTCCTCGACCTGCCCGATTTCGACGTGGGCGAGCCCGGCGCGTGGCGCTCGCTCGAAGGTGAGTTCGACGCGGCGTTCCTCAATGCGGGCGCGAGCACCGGCTGCGAGGACGCCGCAGCGCTGTCGGACGATGAATGGCATCGCGTCCTCCGGGCGAACCTCGAGGGCGTCGTCTATGGGACGCGCGAGCTCGCGACGAGGCTCATGCCGAGCGGCGGCTCGATCGTCGCCACCGCTTCGCTCGCGGGTCTAATCGGGATGCCGGGCGATCCGGCATACGCGGCGACGAAGCACGCAGTCGTCGGCTGGGTACGCTCGGCGGCGCCGGCGCTCGCGGAGCGCGGCATCCGGCTCAACGCGCTCTGCCCGGGCTTCACCGATACGCCGCTGGTCGACCGCGAGCTGCGTGACCGGCTCGACGTTCCGCTCATGGAACCGTCGTTCGTGGCGGACGCGGCGGTGCGCGTCCTCGAGGACTCGGGAACGGGCCGAGCCTGGGTGGTGCAGCCGAACCGCATCGAGCCCTTCCGCTTTCCCGGCGTCCCAGGCCCCAGATGAGCCCGCGCGCGAGAAAGCCGTGGGGCGAGTACCCGCCGCCCGACCCGCACGTCTGGAACACGCTCGCCTACCGTGGCGTCGAGCAGGCCGACGGCCGCTGTGTGATCGAGTGGGACGCGCCGCCCGAGTACTGCTTCCACTCCCCGAGCGGGCCGATCGTCCATGGCGGCATGGTCGCGGCGCTGCTCGATACCGCGATGGGCGGCGCCTGCTGGACGCTGGTGGAAGACGACGAGGACTTCCTCACCGCCGACCTGCGCACCGAGTTCCACCGCTCCGCGCGCCCCGGGACTCTGCGCGCGGAGGGCCGTGTCGTGCAGCGGAACCGGCGCGTCGTCTTCTGCGCCGCCGAGCTGTTCCAGGACGGCGAGCTCATCGCGAGCGCGCGTTGCACGCAGATCGTGCGGCGCGACGGCAGCGGCTAGGGAAAGACGCGCCGCAAGCGGCGCGTGGCCCAGAGAGCCGCACCGGTAGCGCCTGCGGCGACGAGCGTCACGACATTCGTGGTCACGCATGACCGGCAGGCACCGCAGCACGCCTGAACAGCCGGGGTCAGTTCGACCCCTTTGTTGATGATCGGGAGCGCTCGCGTCTGAGTGCGTTCGAGCATCCCTCCGATTGTAGAAACAGCGCGTCTAGACGACGAACTCCCAGCCCGGCTGCCAGGCGAACGGCGCGCCGACGAGATCCTCCAGCTCCCGCCCGTTCACCGTCACGTCGAGTGCGAAGCGCGTAGCGCTGTGGCCGATCACGAGCACCCGCTCGCCGTCGCGTTCGCGCCGGAGCTCATCGAGGAAGCCCGCCACTCGCTCGACCGCCTGCCGCCAGCTTTCGCCGGCCGGATACGGCACCTCGATGTGCGCGGCTCGGTCGTGGAGCGGCTCGGCCGTCCCGTTCAGCTCCCCGTAGTTGCACTCGCGTAGGCGTGCCTCTTGGACGATCGGCAGGGACGAGCCGGCGAACGCGATTTCCGCTGTCTCGACCGTGCGCGCCAGGTCGGAGGTGAACACGATCGCGATCCCGTCGGCGCGACGCCGCTCCCCCAGCTCGAGTGCCTGCTCGCGCCCCAGCGCCGAGAGCCTTCCGGGAAGCCAGCCGGTTGCGATCCCGGCCTCGTTGTCCTCGCTCGTCGAATGCGTCTCGAAGACGACCGCGACGCTCACTGCCAGCCAAGCCGCTGCTCGAGGCTCGCCTTCGCCGCCGGCCAGTCGTCGTCGATCACCGCGTACCATGCCGAGTCGCGCCGCTCGCCGCCTCGGACGAGCTGGTGCTTGCGCGCGACGCCCTCGAATGTCGCGCCCACCTTCTCGAGCGCGGGACGCGAGCGCTCGTTCGCCGCATCCGTCTTGAACTCGACGCGGAGGTAGCCCTCGTCCTCGAACGCGTGCTGCAGAAGGAGGTACTTGGCTTCCGTGTTCGCGCCCGTCCCCCACGCGCTCGGGTTGAGCCACGTGTTCCCGATCTCGACCACGCGATCCTCCGGCCGGTCGTTGAGGAAACTCGTGTGTCCGACGAGCTCCCCGTCGAGGTAGTGGGCGAAGCCCATATCCACCGAATCCCACCAACGGCTGAATTCCTCGCGCTCGTAACCGTTGAAGCGCATCCAGCGCCAGGTGCGTGGATCCTGCGCGACCTGCCAGAGCTCTTCCTCGTGTTGCGGCTCGAGCGGAACGAGCCGCACGCGGCGCCCCTCGAGGGCTACGTGAAGCGCCAACCGTCGCCCTCTTCGAACGCACGCAGGATGCGGCGCGCGACAACGGCCTTGTGCACCTCGTCGGGGCCGTCGTAGATCCGTCCGCCACGCGCCATCCGCCACATGAGCGCGAGCGGCGTGTCTTCGGTGAGACCCAGCCCGCCGTGCACCTGGATCGCGCGGTCGAGCACCTCGCCCAGCACGCGCGCCGCGAAGAACTTGATGACCGAGATCTCGACCCGAGCCTCGTCCCCGGCGTCGAGGCGCTGCGCGGCCTGCAAGGTCATGAGCCGGCACGCCTGGATGTCGGCGGCCGATTCGGCGATCCAGTTCTGGACCGTCTGCTTCTCGGCGAGCGGGCCGCCGAACGCCTCACGCTCGAGCGCCCGGGCGCACATGAGCTCGAACGCGCGCTCCATCTGGCCGAGCCAGCGCATGACGTGGTGGATGCGGCCGGGTCCGAGCCGCTTCTGCGCGATCCGGAAGCCGTCGCCCGGCTCGCCGAGCGTGTTCGCGACCGGCACGCGGACGCCGGTGAAGCGCGTCTCGCAGTGCGTCGCCCAGCCGCGGCCCTCGTGGCCCATGACCGGGACACGACGCACGAGCTCGTAGCCCGGTGTGTCGGTCGGGACAAGGATCATCGAGGCGCGCCGGTGCGGCTCTGCTTCGGGCTCGGTCACGACCATCACGATCGCGAAGGCGGCCCCGTCGGCCCCCGACGAGAACCACTTGTGCGCATCGATCACCCACTCGTCGCCGTCCCGGACAGCACGTCCCTGGAGCAGCGTCGGGTCAGACCCCGCCACCTCCGGTTCGGTCATGGCGAAAAACGAGCGCACGTCGCCGGCTACCAGGGGACGGAGGAACCGCTCCTTCTGGTCCCCAGTCCCGAAGAGGTGGAGGATCTCGGCGTTGCCGGCGTCGGGCGCCTGGCAGCCGAAGACCAGCTGGGCGATGAAGCTGCGGCCGATCTCCTCGTTGAGGTGCGCGTACTCGAGAAAGCCGGTGCCCGAGCCGCCCGCCTCCGGCGGCAGGTGCGGAGCCCAGAGGCCGGCGTCCTTCGCCTTCTGCTGCAGCTCGGCGATGAGCGCGTCGGCCGCGTCGTCCTCCCGCATGAGCGCGGCCTCGTTCGGATAGACGTGCTCCTCCATGAACGCGCGCACGCGCTCGCGCCGGTCAGTCACAGCGGCGATGATCGCAGACATGCGCGAGGCGCTTCAGGCGGTACTCGGGCCCGTCTCCGAGCCCGTGCTGCTGCCCGGCGGCGCGTCGAAGGAGGCGTGGGCGGTGGACGCGGGCGACGAGCGGCTGCTGGTGCGCCGTGCGGGAGGCGGTGTGATTCACCGCCACACGCTCTCGCTGCAGCACGAGTTCGAGGTCCTGCAGGCCGCGCACGAGGCCGGGGTGAAGGTGCCACGGCCGATCGCGTACATCGAGGACCTCGACGGGCGCGAGGCGTTCGTCATGGAGCGGCTCGAGGGCGAGACGATCGGGCGCCGCATCGTGCGCATGGAGGTACCCGCGGGCCTCCCCGAGCAGATGGCGGAGGAGCTCGCGAAGATCCACGCTCTCCCGGCAGAACGGCTGTCCTTCCTCGAGGAGGCGTCCGTCGACCGGCTCGTGGACGAGCTCGACGAGATCGGCGAGCCGCACCCGGCGATCGAGCTCGGGCTCTGGTGGCTGCGCGAACACCGACCACCCGCCCGCTCGCCGGTCGTCGTCCACGGCGACTTCCGCATCGGCAACCTCGTCGTCGACGAGACGGGTCTGGTCGGCGTCCTCGACTGGGAGTTCGCGCACCTCGACGACCCCGCACGCGACCTGTCCTTCGCACTCGTGCGCGCGTGGCGCTTCGGCGTCCCCGAGCGCCGACTGGGCGGGATCGGCGACGCCGAGCCCTACCTCGAGCGTTACAACGAGCTGACCGGCTTCGACGTTCGACCCGAGGAGCTCGACTACTGGGAGCTCGCCGGCAACGTCGCGTGGGCGATCGGCTGCCTCACGCAGGCGCAACGTCACCTCACCGGGCGGGAGCGGAGCGTCGAGCTTGCGATCCTCGGCCGCCTGGGCGCCGAGGTCGAGCACGAGATCTGCCACCTCCTCGAGCTCCGGGGGGTCGCGTGAGCGAGCGCCCGAACCCGCACGAGCTCGCCGAGGCGGTCGAGGAGTTCCTCGCCGGCGAGATCCTCCCCACGCTCGACGACCCGCGGCTT
>DASSLB010000038.1:0-5482 GCA_035689945.1 Gaiellaceae bacterium
CCGACCTCTGCGAAGCGAGGTGTCTGCCGGGTCGGCCCGGCGAAGTGCTTGTTGCCGCGGCCGCCCATGCCACCCTCCGCGACAACCACACGAGCGCCGGCATGTGCGAGGTCCGCGACGAGCTCGTCGCCCTCGAAGACCTGCGTGCCGACCGGGACGTCGAGCACCGCATCCTCTCCGCGGGCACCGTTCGAAAGACGGCCGCCGCCAACGCCCCCGCGCCCGGCGCGGAGCTTCTGGTTCGGTCGGAATCCGGACAGGTCGCGCCGTCGTGGATCGGCGACGATCACGACGTCGCCACCGTGGCCGCCGTCTCCCCCGTCGGGCCCGCCTCGCGGCACGTACTTCTCGCGCCGGAAGTGGATCGAGCCGTCACCGCCACGGCCCGCGACGGCCGTCAGGCGCGCGCGGTCGTGGAACACGAGCTACTCCGCGTCGACGACTGAGACGAAGCGGCGCTCGCCGCTCGTCCGGAACGCGACCCTGCCGTCGCGCATCGCGAAGATCGTGTCGTCCTTGCCGATCCCGGCGCCCGGACCGGGACGGAAGCGCGTGCCGCGCTGGCGGACGAGGATCATCCCCGCCGTCACGTCCTGGCCGGCGAAGAGCTTCACGCCGAGCATCTGCGGATTCGAGTCGCGGCCGTTCCGCGAAGAACCGAGTCCCTTCTTGTGCGCCATTACTGTTTCTCCTCGAGTGCGGATTCCAACGCTGCGAGCGCGCCCTTGCGGGCCTTGCCGGAGCGCTCGTGCTCGAGCGCCGCTTCGACCTGCTCGCGGCTCCAGCCGCCTGCTGCCTCCGTGAGCTGCGCGATTGTCATCGACGCGTAGCCCTCGGGCACGCCGGCAGTCGGCTTCGCAGCCTCCGCCTTCTTTGGCGCCGGCTTCTCCACCGTCTCGGACTTCTCGGCCTCGGGCTTCCCGGCGGCTGCGGCCTTCGCGCGCTTGGCTGCACCGATGGACTCGATCTCGATCCGGGTCAACCTGCTGCGGTGGCCGGTGTGCTTCTTGTAGCCGGTGCGGCGGCGGTACTTGCCGATGCGAATCTTCTCGCCGAGCTCGTGACCGACGACGCGCGCGGTCACCGTCGTGGACGGCGCGAGATCCGGGGCGCCGTTGCCGCCGACGAGCAGAACACGCGGCTCGACGGTCGCGCCCTCGTCGGCGCGCAGGCGGTCGACGAGCAGGCGCTCGCCCTCGCGGACGCGGTACTGCTTGCCGCCCAGACTGATGATCGCGTAGGAGCTCATGGCGTGGAAACGCGGGCGTTACGCCCGCGGCAGGGCAGTGTAGCTAACGACTCCTGTCGAGCTCGTCGGCCCACTCTGACATGGGGACGTACTCGAAGTCGCCGTTGTCGGCAGCCGGTTCCTGCCCGGAGGCTTCCTCGGGTTGCGTGGGCCCCTCCGAGCCGTTGGTGACAGCGGTTGCGGGTTTCTTCTTACGGCTCTTGCCTCCGCGCGAGCCGCGCCGTGTCTTCTTCTTCGGTTTCGGTGCTTCGTCAGCGGAGTCCGCTTCCGCGGTTACCGGCTCGTCCGCTGCGTCAGGCTCGGGGGTCCCCGGCTCGGTCACGTCGGCTGCGCCGTCCCGACCAAGATCCTCGCCCGGGACGTGGATCGTCGTCCCAGCGAGCTTCGGCTCCTGAGAATCCTCGGACCCGGCGTCGGCCACCGGTTCGCCCCCGGCCGCTTCGGCCGTGGCCGGCTTCTTTCGCTTGCGGCCGCCGCGTGAGCCGCGGCGCGTCTTCTTCTTCGGCTTCGGAGCCTCTTCGGCTTCCGCGGCCTCCTCGCCCTCAGCCTCGGCCTCGGCCTTTTCATCAGCTTCCGCCTCCGCCTCCGCGACAACCGGCTCGTCGACTTCGGCCGGCTCGGCTTCTCTGGTAGTAGCCGCACCCTTGCGCGCGGGCGGCTTGCGGGTCGGCTTCTCCGCCTCGCCTTCCGCAGTGAGCGGCTCCGGCGCGTCCTTCGTCTTACGGACGAGGACGGCGTAGGCGCGCCCGTCGAGCACGCGCTCGACGCGCACCCTGAGCCGCTTGCCGACGAGCGAGGCCGCGTCGGCGACGACAACGTCGAGGCCGTCGAGCTTGCCGACCGCGGCCGCCGCGTCGTAGCGGTCGACCTCGACCAGCTGCAGCATCGCCTCGGCGTCCTCCCCGACAGGCGCCGGCGGCGCGAGATCGGCGAGCTTGCCCTCGCTGACCACGACGAAGTGGTCGAGGTGCGTCTCGGGCTTGCCTTCGAGGAAGAAGCGCTTCTTCGTCAGCGCTTCGAGCTCGATCAGCCGCCTCGCGCCCGGACCGACGAGCGCGCTCGCGATCGGCTCGGCAAGCTCGACTCGGAAGGCCGGCGCGCGAGAGCCGGCGGCGAGTGCGCGGAGGCGGCGCTCGACGTCGATTGCCGCCGAGGCCTCGGAGTAGACGATCCCGTCGCCGCCGCAGGTCGGGCACTTCCGCGTCATCACCTCGCGCGGGCCGTCGGTGACGTTCTGGCGTGTCATCTCGACGAGGCCGAGCGGCGAGATCTCGACGACGTACGTCTTTGTCCGGTCGCGCTCGAGCTCGGTGCGCAGCGCCTCCTCGACGGTGACCCGGTTCTTCGGGTTCGCCATGTCGATGAAGTCGATGACGATGATCCCGCCGATGTCGCGCAGCCGTAGCTGCCGGACGACCTCCTTCACCGCCTCGAGGTTGTTCTTCGTGATCGTGTCCTCGAGCCTGCCGCCCGAGTTCTTCCCGCGGCCCCCGACGAAGCGGCCCGTGTTGACGTCGATGACGGTGAACGCCTCGGCGTAGTCGAAGATGAGATAGCCGCCGGATGGAAGATCGACGCGGCGGCCGATCGTTGACTTGATCTCGTCCTCGACGCCGAACGACTCCATGAGCGGCGTCTTCTCCCTGTAGCGGACGACGCGCTCGACCATGTGCGGCGACGTCTTCTTGAGGTAGCCGACGATGCGCCGGTGCGTGCGCTCGTCGTCGACGTACGCCTTCTCGAAGTCGCCGGTGAAGAGATCGCGGACGACGCGCAGCGGAAGCTCGGCTTCCTGGTAGATCAGCTCCGGCGCCTTCGCGTTCTTCGCCTTCGCCTGGATCGAGCGCCACAGCCGTTGCAGGAAGACGAGGTCGCGCTCGATGTCCTCTTCGGAGGCGCCCTCGGCGGCGGTACGGACGATCACGCCGCCCTCCTTCACGTCGAGGCGCTTGAGGATGTCTTTCAGACGGCTGCGCTCGTCGTCGTCGAGCCGACGCGACACGCCGAGCCCTTCGCCCTGCGGGACGAGGACGACGAAGCGGCCGGGCAGCGAGATCTGGGTCGTCAGCCGCGCGCCCTTCGTCTTCATCGGGTCCTTGACCGCCTGGACGAGGATGGACTGGCCGCGGGAGACGAGGTCCTGGATCTTGCGTCCGTGACCCTTCTCGAGCTCCGGGCGGACGATCTCGTCGACATAGAGGAAGCCGTTCTTCTCGAGGCCGATCTCGACGAAGGCGGCCTCCATCCCCGGCAGCACGTTGTCGACACGGCCGAGATAGATGTTTCCCGCGATCGAACGGCGCTCCGGGCGCTCGAGGTAGACCTCGGCGACGCGCTCGTCCTCGAGAATGGCGACGCGGCGCTCGCCGACGTCGACGGAAACGAGGAGCTCGCGCTTAGCAGCGGGCAGCGGCGCTCGGCGCTGCGGCTCGCGGCGTCGGCGAGACGACTGGTCGCGACGGCGCTCCTGCCGCTGGGAGAGCTCGCGGCGCTGCGGCTGCTTTCCCTCTCCCTTCTCCTTCCGCTCGGGCGCTGCTGCAGTGGCAGGGGAGCCGGAGCCGGGCTTCTTCCGGCCGCGCCCTCCGCGGCTACCGCGGCGGCGCTTCGGCTTGGTGGGATCGGTTGATTCGGTGCCGGCCGCCTCGGCGGCCGGGTCGGTCAGTTCGGGCTCGGGCTTCGCCTCGAGCTCGCGTACGTCATCGGAAGACTTCTTCCGGAATCGGAACCAGGGCAAGTAAGAACTCCTTCGGGTCGGCGCGGCGCGTCATCAACCCAGTGCGGGGTGCGCGCGCGCTCGTTGTCAATGAAAAGGCTTGGCATGGCCTACGCGAGCAGGGTAGCAATCGCCCCGCCGGGGTCCGTCCGAGGCCGGACCTACGATCCGGCCAATCACGTCCTGGAGGTGAACCGGTTGTGGCGAAACGTGAGGCCGAAGAGCTCCTGCTGATCGAAGAGGCGGACGCCTGGTTCGAGTACCTCGAGGCGACGCGGAGCCAGGCGGAGACCCGCTACCGCGAGATCGAGCCCTGGGCGTGGGCCCGCCTCAGCCAACGTCTTCGAGCAATCCGGGCACGACGCGCGCGACTGCGCCCTGCGGCGGCGTAGAAGCCCCGGCTAGCGCCTTCGCGAATAGCGCGAGACGCGACCGCGGGCGTGGATCGCGAGCAGCACGCCCATCGCGGCCAGGTTCGCGATGAGCGACGAGCCGCCGACGCTGACGAAGGGCAAGGGGATCCCGGTGATCGGCGCGATTCCCATCGTCATGCCGACATTGACGAAGATCTGGAAGAGCAGCGCAATGACGATGCCGCCCGCGACCACGGCCGAGAAGAGGTCGCGCGCGACGGTGACCACACGCAGCCCGCGCCACAGCACGATGAGGTAGAGCCCGAGCAGGAGCGCCGCCCCGATGAAGCCTCGCTGCTCGGCAAAGCCTGCGAAGACGAAGTCGGTCTGGCTCTCGGGGAGGAAGCCGAGGTTGACCTGCGTCGAGTTGTTCACGCCGCGTCCGCGGATCTGCCCTGAGCCGACCGTCGTCTTCGCCTGATCGAGGTTGTAGCCAGCCGCAGCCGGACAGTTCGAGGGATGCGTGAAGCAGGTCAATCGCTGCTGCTGGTAGCTCTTGAGGACGTTGATGCCGGCGGCGGGCCCGGCCCAGAGAACGCCGACCGCGACGACCACGACGAGACTTCCGAGCACCGCAAGATGCCGCCACGGCACGCCGGCAACGAAGAGCATCGCGGCCAGCGCCGCGAGGTACACGAGCGCCGTGCCGAGGTCGGGCTGGGCGAAGACGAGCACGACCGGCAGCAGACCGAGCCCGACAACCCGCAGCGTCGTCTCCCACGCACCCACGACTCGCTGGCGCTCGGCGAGCATCCCGGCCAGCGCCAGCACGAAGAGGAGCTTCCCGAACTCCGAAGGCTGGAAGGTGAAGAAGCCGAGGTGGATCCAGCGGGTCGACCCGCGCGCCGCGTGTCCGATCAGGAGCACGAATGCGATCACCGTCGCCGTGCCGACGAAGATCCCACGCCAGTAGCGGCGGTAGAGATCCGGATCGATGAGAGCCGCGACCACGAGTACGACGGCGCCGACGGCCGCGTAGAGGATCTGGCGGTTGAGGTAGTAGCTCGGGTCGTTCGGGATCGCGAACTTCGTCACGCCCGCGACACCCCAGAGGCCCACGAGGACGAGCGCGGCGACGCCTGCGAGGAGCACCCAGTCGAGCGAGCG
>DASSLB010000039.1:0-2091 GCA_035689945.1 Gaiellaceae bacterium
AGCTCGAGGCAGTGAACCGCATCGGGACGAAAGGCAGCCGCGGCTTTCTTCGCCTGCCCCGCGTCGCGCCAGAGGATCGCCGCACAGCCTTCGGGCGAGATGACGGAGTAGATCGCGTTCTCCTGCATGAGGACTCGGTCTGCCAGCGCTATCGCGATCGCGCCGCCGGAGCCACCCTCGCCGATGACACAGGTCACGATCGGCACCGTGAGCCGCGCCATGATCGCCTGCGACCGGGCGATCGCCGCGCCCTGGCCATGCTGCTCGGCCACGACGCCGGGATAAGCGCCCGGCGTGTCGACGAGCGAGACGACGGGGAACCCATGCCGGTTGGCGAGCTCCATGGCGTGCCACGCCTTGCGGTATCCCTCGGGGTTCGGCATCCCGAAGCGGCGACTGACGCGATCGTGGATGTCGCGTCCTTTCTGCTGCCCGACGAGGACGACCGTGCGTCCGTCGAGCTTGCCGAAACCGGCGACCATCGCGCCGTCGTCGCCGAGCGCCCTATCGCCGCGAAGCTCGAACCAGTCGTCGAAAAGGCGTTCCACGTAGTCGAGCGTGTACGGCCGCTCCTCGTGTCGAGCCAGCTCGACCTTGCGCCAGATGTCCTCGTCGGTCGCCTCCTCCCCAATTCGTTCGATCTGCCGCTGGAGCCGCTCGAGCTCGCCGGAGAGCCGCGCGCCGCCGACCAGCGGGAGATTCTTCAGGCGGCCCAGACGCTCCCGCAGCCGCAGCTCGTGCTCACTCGGGGGCATTGAACAGCCTCAGCAGACGGGAGAGCGTCGCACGAAGCTCCGGCCGCGGCACGATCGCGTCGATCTGCCCGTAGCGGAGATTCTGCTCGGCTCGCCCGAAGTCGTCGGGCAGCTTCTCGCGGGTGATCTCCTGCACGACCCTGGGGCCCGCGAACGACATGAGCGCGTTGGGCTCCGCGAGCAGGATGTCGCCGAGCGTCGCGAAGCTCGCCAGCACTCCCCCGGTCGTCGGGTGCGCCATCACGCAGAGGAGCGCCTGGCCGGAGTCGTGCAGGTCCTCCACCGCGGCGACCGTCTTCGGGAGCTGCATCAGCGCGAGGATGCCCTCCTGCATGCGCGCACCACCCGAGCTCGTGATCGCAACGAGGGGCATCTCGCCTTCCGCGGCCGAATCGCAGGCCCGCGACAGCTTCTCGCCGACGACGCTGCCCATCGAACCACCCATGAACGCGAAGTCCATGACGGCGAGCTCGCATCGGCGCCCCTCGATCGCTCCTCGCCCGATCACCATGGCGTCGGCGAGACCGGTCTTCATCTCGGCTTCGGCGAGGCGCTCGGTATAGGGACGCAGATCGAAGAAACCGAGCGGATCCTCGGAGTGGAGCTCTGTCGCCTCCTCCGAGAAGGAGCCGGGATCGGCGAGCGAAGCGATCCTGGCCCGCGCCCGCATCGGAAAGTGGTGCCCACACTGCTCGCAGACCCAGAGGCTGCGCTCGAGCTCGTCGTCGCGGTAGTGCGAGTGACAGCTCGGGCAGGTGTTCGGGTGAGACGGCGGTGGGGTGGGCTGGTCGTTGGTCTCGACCGAGACGTCGATCTTGGCCACGTCAGCAGCTTAGACCTCGCATCGCCGAGGGAGGTTGCGAAGTGTCAGTAGCCGATCGCCGCCGTAAGGCGGTGGAGCTTCGCGACGTTCGCCGGATCGGGCGCAAGCCCCGTCAACCCGAAGCCCACGAGCTTGCCACTCTCGCTCACCGAGGAGAGCAGGCGCTCGAGCTCGTCGAGCGACGGCCCGTCGGGCTCCGGCATGAAGACCGCGAGCTCGTCCGGGTCGAATACGTCGCAGTCGAGAGCCACATAGACCGCCTCGGCGCGGTCGAGAAGGTCGTCGGGCTCGTCGCCGATCCCCGCGGCGGCGATGAACTCCTCCTCGGGTGGGTCGAGGTTGCGCGCTCCCCACAGGACGACGTCCGCTGCCACGACCGTTCCGCGGTCGAGCAGCATCCGCAACGGCATCCCCCACTCGTTGCCGGACGGAGAGCTCTCGGGCGTGTTCAGGTCGCCGTGCGCGTCGAGCCAGAGAACGCCGACGTGGCCGTGACGAGCCGCGAGCCCCTCC
>DASSLB010000040.1:0-4134 GCA_035689945.1 Gaiellaceae bacterium
GCTCTCGGCGGCCGAGCTCGACGAGCTTGCCCAGGAAGCCGCCGACGACGCCGCCGTCTCGGTGCTGCGTCGGCTCGGCGATTTCCGCGGTGAGAGCAGCTTCCGCACGTGGGCGTACAAGTTCGCGTTGCTCGAAGCGTCGGTGAAGGTGCGGCGGCGCGCCTGGCGCAACCGCGAGGTCACCCTCGAACCCGAGCAGTGGGAGAACCTCGCCCATGTGGCACCGGGGCCCGAGGACGAGGCCGTGAACGGGGCTCTGCTCGAGGCGGTGCGCGAAGGCATCCGCACGGCTCTGACCCCGCGGCAGCGCCAAGTGCTCGTCGCATCCGTGCTCGAAGGCGTGCCGATCGACGTGCTCGCCGAGCGCATGGGCTCGAACCGGAACGCGCTCTACAAGGTGCTCCACGACGCACGCCGGCGACTGCGAGAGCACGTCGCTGCGGCGGGATTCCCGGAGGAAGACGAATGACCGGACGCGACCTCGACCCCACCCTCCAGCGCCTGCTCGGCAGCAACGAGCCGGAGATCGGCTGCGACGAATGCTTCGAGCAGCTCGACCGCTACGTCGAGCTCGAGCTCGCCGGAGCGCCCGCCGACGCGCTCGTTCCCGGCCTGCGCCCCCATCTCGTCGGCTGCCCCGCCTGTGCGGAGGAGCACGAAAGCCTGCGCGCACTGCTCGAGCTGGATTCCGTCTCCTGAAACGAGGCCCTCAGATGAACACGACCAAGTATCTGATCATCGGCGCCGGCATGACCGGCGACATGGCGGCGAAAGGCATCCGCGAGCATGATGCCGACGGTTCGATCACGATGGTCGGCGCCGACCCCAACCCGCCGTACAAGCGGCCGCTGCTCACGAAGGGGTTGTGGCAGGGAGCGCCGGAGGAGAAAGTCTGGCGCGAGCCGGCCGACGGCGTCGAGCTCGTCACCGGGCGCCGGATCGTCTCTCTCGATCTCGGGACGGGAACCGCGTCGGATGACGCCGGCGACGAGTACGCCTGGGAGAAGCTGTTGCTCGCGACGGGTGCCAAGCCCCGCCAGATTCCGGGCGCCGAGGGAGTCGTCTGGTTCCGCACACTCGATGACTACCGGCAGCTGCGCGCGGTCGCAGGCGAAGGCGCGCACGTGGCCGTGATCGGAGGCGGGTTCATCGGCTCGGAGCTCGCAGCGGGACTCGCCGGCAACGGCTGCCGCGTCACGATGCTCTTCCCGGAGTCGGGGATCGGACATCGCCTCTTCCCCACTGACCTCTCGGCATACGTCACCGACTACTACCGCGAGAAGGGCATCGAGGTGCTCGCCGGCGAGATGGTCGAAGCGGCCTCGAGCGATCGCGTGGAGACCAAAGCCGGACAAATCATCGAAGCCGACGCCGTCGTCGCGGGCCTCGGTGTGATCCCCGACACCGAGCTCGCAGAAGCCGCGGGACTGGAGGTCGAAGACGGAATCGTCGTCGACGAGTACGGGCGGGTGCCCGGGCACGAGAACGTCTTTGCCGCGGGCGACGTCGCGCGCTTCCCCGTCCGCGCGCTCGGCACATCGCTGCGAATCGAGCACGAGGATCACGCCAACAGCCATGGCAAGCTGGTCGGCGCGAACATGGCCGGCGCGGACACCCCGTACGACCACCTGCCGTTCTTCTACTCCGATCTCTTCGACCTCGGCTACGAGGCGGTCGGGATCGTCGACTCGCGCCTCGAGGCGGTCGAGGACTGGCAGGAGCCGTATCGCAAGGGCGTCGTCACGTACGTCGAGGACGGCCGGCCGCGCGGCGTCCTGCTCTGGAACGTCTGGGACAAGCTCGACGCGGCCCGAGACCTGCTCCGCGCCGGCGAAGGGGCGCTCGCTGTCTAGCTCGGCCCTCGCCCGCTCGCGCAAGCCGCGCCGCGGCACCGAGCTCGTGTGCGAATGGCTCTTCCGGCCGCTTGCGCATCCGCTCGTTGTCGTGCTCGCACGTCTGCGCGTGCCGCCGCCGCTCGTGGTCGTTTCCGCCGGCGCAGCCGGAGTCGTGGCTGCGGTCGAGCTCGGCCGCGGCTCGTTCGTCGCCGCCGCGCTGCTCGTGCAGCTGAAGACGCTGCTCGACAACGCGGACGGCCAGCTCGCGCGGCTCACGGGCCGTACGAGCGCTTTCGGTCGGTACCTGGATTCCGAGGTCGACCTTCTCGTGAACGCCTCGCTCTTCGCAGCGCTTGGCTGGGCAAGCGGGCGAGCGGCACTCGCGCTGGCCGGATTCCTCGCGCTCACGAGTGTCCTCAGCCTCAACTTCAACGCCGAGCGTCTCTCGCGGCGAGCAGGTGCCGAGCCGGAGCCTGAGAGCCGTGCCACGGCGTTCCTCCGGCACATCTATGGCGTCGTCTACGCGCCCCAGGACCGTCTTGCAGAGTTGCTCGTGACTCGCCGGCCGATGCTTGCCGGTCCGGTAGGCGTGTCGATCCTCGCGAACTTCGGAATGTCGACGCAGCTCGCCGTGTTCGGAGTGCTGCTCGCGCTCGGCCACCCACTCGGCTTCGCCTGGCTCGTCCTCGCTGAGGTCGCCTCGATCGCGCTCGCGCTCCTGCCCCGGCGCGCGCCACGACGCCAGGAGGAGATTGCATGAGCAACGTCTTCGAGCTTCCCGCGCACGACGGCGAGGTTGCCCGCGACCTCACGACAGCCGATTGGGCCCGGCTGGAACAGAACGCGGCAGAGATCCTCGAAGCGCTCGGACTCGACCTCGACACGCCGGGTACGCGCGACACACCGCGCCGGTTCCTGCGCGCCCTCTACGACGCGACTGCCGGGTACGACGGCGACCCGAAGCTGCGGACCCTCTTCCCGACGGAGCGGCCCGAAGGCGTCGAGGGACGCCACGCGCAGATCGTCGAAGGGCCGGTCGGCTTCTACGCGCTCTGTGAGCACCACGCGCTGCCGTTCCACGGGCGTGCGTACATCGGCTACGTCGCGGGCGACGAGATCCTCGGCATCTCGAAGCTCACACGGCTCGTGCGGCTCTACGCGCGGCGCTTCACCGTGCAGGAGCGGCTCGCGGAGGAGATTGCCGACGGCCTCGGCGAGCTCGCCGGCGCACGCGGCGTTGCGGTCAAGCTCGAGGCCGCGCACATGTGCACCGCGATGCGCGGCGTCGAGGAGGACGGCTCGCTCACGGTGACGACGGTCTGGCGCGGCCTGTACGACGAGGAGCAGTCGCTGCGCTCTGAGTTCCTTACGCTGACCAGGTGATCGAGCCCTTCACGATCCTCGCAGAAGACGAGGATCTGCCGCGGTGGGACGTCCCTGATCAGCTCGAGGCGGTCTACGGCGGTGCGATCGGACTCGATGAGCCGTGCGTCGTCGCGAACTTCGTCGAGTCGCTCGACGGCGTCGTCGCCGTGCCGAGGTTGCCGCGCTCGCACGCGATTCTGGGAGACGAGAGCGAGGCGGACAGGTTCATGCTCGCCCTCGTCCGAGCGTGCTCTGACGCGGTCGTGGTGGGCTCCGGGACGCTGCTCGCCTCACCGAAAGGCACGTGGCGCATCGACCGCGCCCATCCTCCGGTGGCCGAGGCGCTCGCCGAGCTG
Organism: Gaiellaceae bacterium; assembly: GCA_035689945.1. Classification (GTDB taxonomy): domain Bacteria; phylum Actinomycetota; class Thermoleophilia; order Gaiellales; family Gaiellaceae; genus Palsa-739. The sequence goes on from DASSLB010000040.1 coordinate 3,557, forward strand.
CGCAGGCTGCGGGGCCGCCCGGCGCAGCCGCTCGTCGCCGTGGTCACCACCGGGGCCTCGCTCGATCCGGCTCACCCCGTGCTCGAGTCGGGAGCGCTCATCCTCACGACAGTGGGAGCGGAAGCCGAGTTGCGAGAGCGCGTGCCTGAGGCGACCGAGGTCGTCGCGGTCAACGACGGCGGCAGCGTCGATCTCACGGCCGCCGTCGCAGTGCTACGAAAGCGGGGCTGCGCCGTCATCCTCTCGGAGGCGGGGCCGTCGATGTTCGGCTCGCTGGTCGCGTCGCGCCTCGTGGACGAGCTCTTCCTGACGGTGTCGCCGGTTCTAGCCGGCCGCGCCGCCGGCGCACGCCTGGGCCTCGTCGAGGGCGTCGAGCTCGCGCCGCAGACGCGGGTCGCCGGCCGCCTCCGCTCGGTGCGGACGCACGGCTCGCATCTCTTCCTGCGTTACGCGCTGCGCTAGCCGCGACGGCCGAGCTGCCGGTAGAGGCGGTCGATCAGTGCCGGCATCGCCTCGAGCCGCTCCGTGATCATCCGGAGGCGGTACTCGCGGAAATGCTCGGGCTCGACGTCGAGCGC
>DASSLB010000041.1:0-2411 GCA_035689945.1 Gaiellaceae bacterium
CGGCCTCTTGTGTGGAGTTGAAGTGAACTCCGGGCCATGAGGGGTGTACGCGCGCACGGTGCCAATCGGATGACCCGCGCTGGGGAGCGCATCCTTGTTCTCGGCGTGTCCGTGCGCCGGTCCGACCTGTTCGAGCCATCAAGTGATCAGTTGCAGTCGCGGATGGGAAACGATGCGGGGCGGCGAATACTAGGCAGCGTTCGGGACAGAGGTGAAGGGGCGGTTTCGCTTCCAGACGGCCCAGACGATCCTGGCGAGCTTGTTGGCGAGAGCGGTGGCGGCCTTGTTGTGGCCGAGTGCGGCCTCGCGTGCGAGAGCCCAGGCACGGAGGCGATCAGGGGTCTTGCGCTTGGCGGCGTGAAGCACGGAGCGAGCGCCGTGGATGAGCAGGGTTCGCAGGTAGACGTCTCCGCGCTTGGAGATAGCCCCGAGGCGTCGTCGCAGGCCGGAGGAGTTCTCTCTGGGAGTCAGGCCGAGGTAGCTGGCGAAGTGACGCGCTGAGGGGAAGCGTTGGATGTCGCCGACGAAGGCGACAAGCGCAGTGGCGATCAGCAGTCCGATCCCTGGGATGGTCATGAGCTGAACTACGGTTGGGGTTTGAGCAGCGAGCGCGGCGAGTTGGTGTTCGATCATCTTGATGCGGCGTTCGAGTTCACGGATCTCGGAGCAGATCTCGGCCAGAGCGGGCCGGAGAGGATCGGGGATCTCGTTCTCGGCGTCTTCGAGCTGAGCCCAGGCGCAGGGGACGGCGTGGTGAGCGCCGAGAGGGATCAGGATTCCGAACTCCCGAAGCAGCCCGCGCAGGGTGTTGATGCGGGCGGTGCGCTCGGCGAGCCAGCCGGAGCGGAGCCGATGCAGCGAGGCGAGGGTCTGCTGGGCGACGGACTTGACGGGGACGGGATGGATCTCCTCGTTGCGATAGGCTTCGAGCATGCCCTTGGTGTCGGTGCGGTCGGTCTTGTTGCGGCGGACGTAAGGGCGCACGGCGTGCGGGGGCAGCAGGACGGGCTTGTGTCCGAGGGACTGGATGCGGCGAGCCCAGAAGTGGGCCGAGCCGCAGGCTTCCATGACCACGGTCGCTTGTGGAAGCTGCGCCAGAGCGCGCAGGAACTGCTCACGGGAGTAGCGCTTCTGGCGCGCCACCTGTCCGGGATGGTGAGAGACGGCGAGCTCGAAGACGGCCTTTGCCAGATCGACAGCGACGAGAGTATGGTTCGCCATGGATGGGCTCCTTCGTTTGCCTACAGCAAGCGACTCTGGCACTAGATGCCGACTGAGTCGTAGGAGGAGTCCATCCCATCAGATGAAGCTGACGAAGCTTTCGGCGGCATGGTTGCCAGAATGGACATGCCGCCTCATGCCCGCGCCGCCGCGGCAGCACGCGGGCACCGCTTCGCAGCTTATCCCCGGTGTTGGACGGACCACTTGCAGGGCCGCGGAACGGACACGGATAGCCTGGCGTTGCGACGGAGCAACTCCCGCTGCCTGAGCACGGCGGCGCTCGAAGCATCCGCCTGTAGCTGGCTGGTCGCAGAAACCCGCAAGTCATCGGCCAGATGCCGCAGCTCATGACCTTTTCCCGCAGCTCGTGATGCACACGCCACTTCCTGGCCTGGCATGGTCTGGGCCCAAGAATCGCCTCGCTCTTCAGCGAGGCGCGGGCCAATTGGCGCACCGCTGCCGCCGCTCTCGTTGGGGGCGTCGCTCTTCAGCGACGCGACTGTCTGGGGCAGGTCTCCGTGCCATCGATCACTTGAGCTTGGTTCCACCTCGGTGGCAACGCTTGGCCGAAGCGTTACCATCGTGTCGGCAGGACAGGGCCAGCTTGGCCCAGCACAGCAGGCCTTACGACATGCGGTGGAACACGAGGCCGTCCAACAAGGGGATGAAGCTGACGAGCGTTGAGCGTATTGGACGCTCGCAGCTTATCCCCGGTGTTCGGCGGACGCAGCAGAGCGCGAGGCCCTGAGCCAGGCGCGATCGGCTCGGCACGCCGCACCTCGGTGTGGGTGGGGAAGCGAGCCCTGCGCGTGTAACAGTGGAGGGGCCTGACCAGCCCTGTTGCCTTCTCTCCTCGCGCGGTGGGTCTCCCATCCGGTGCCGAACCGTGGTGGACGGCGCTTCGCGCTCCTTCTGCAGGGGCAGGCGTCGTCTCGGGTCACGGTTAGGCCGACATGTTCGCGCGCGCCGGGCTCGCCCGGCCTTATGTTGCGCTCGGTGCGGCGCGGCAGGAGTAGGATCAGTGGCCGAGGAGTTGACGAAGGCCGAGGCTGGGTTGGCATAGTGAAGTATTGGGTGGGCGCCGCCGAACAAGGGGATGAAGCTGACGAAGCTTTCGGCGGCATGGTTGCCAGAATAGACCTGCCGCCTCATGCCCGCGCAGTCTCGGTCGGACGCGGGCACCGCTTCGC
>DASSLB010000042.1:0-16768 GCA_035689945.1 Gaiellaceae bacterium
GGTCGGCCCCGCTCAAGAGCGTCTCCCCGTACAGCGTCCAGAAGGGCTACGGGACGAGCCGCGGGTTGACCTGCGACCTGACGATCTACACGACGAACAAGCCCGCGCTCGACGGGAACGGACGGCTGCACCCCGGCGACACGACCGCCACGGTCTGCGTCGTTCGCAAGGTGAAGTAGTTCAGTCGGCGAACCGGCTGCGGTGCCGGCGCCCCGACCGCCATTGCGTGAAGAAGAAGACCGCCGGCGCGCCCAGGATCAGGACGACGAGGCCTGCGATCAGCAGCCAGGCGACACCGGTCTTCGCCTGCGGGATCGACGCGTCCGGCTGCTGGCCGGCCGGCTCCTTGCCCCGCGCGGCCGGCGAGGTCGGCGCGTACGACGTACGCGGGTAGATGGAGTCGATCAGCCAGCGGCCGCCGACCTGTTTCACCGTCACGGCGTACGCCACCGGCCCGTCCTTCGGCGAGCGCGGCTGAAGGTCGAGCTCGAGGTCCATCTCCTTGGCGTACGAGCCCTCGACGATCCACCCGTGGAAGGTCGTGCCCCTGGCGTCGTACGCGTAGACGGGCAGCTGTCCGTTCCGCCAGTCCTCGCGCGTCAGGCCGCTGCGGCCCTGGGCCGTGACGAGGTCATACGCCGCGCCCGGGTCCTTGCGCTCGACCGCCGCCGGCACGAAGCGGTCGAAGAGCTCGTTGACGGCCGCGCGCCGCTCACGCGTGACCGGCACCTGCTTCTCCACCTGAACGCGCTGGACCGGCGTGTTCGAGAAGTGCTGGGGCCCGAACCCGCTCGTGTTCGGGAAGAGCGTGACGAGGAAGACGATTGCGACGGCGACGACGAGGAAGCCGCCGAGCCACGCCAGGCGGCGACGACGCCGGGGTGAGGCGACAACGGACATCCGCCCTGATGATGCCCGGCTTTACAGGTTTCCGCGCAGCGCCTGCTCGCGCTCGATCGACTCGAAGAGAGCCCTGAAGTTGCCCTCGCCGAACGTCGTCGCGCCGTGGCGCTCGATGACCTCGAAGAAGACCGTTGGCCGGTCCTGCGCCGTCTTCGTGAAGATCTGCAGCAGGTAGCCGTCCTCGTCGCGGTCGGCCAGGATGCGCAGCCGCTGCAGGTCGGCGTAGTCCTCGGCGATCTCGCCGACGCGGCCCGGCGCCTCGTCGTAGTACGAGTCGGGGGTGTCGAGGAACATGAAGCCCCGCTCCTTCATCGCCTCGACCGTGCCGGCGATGTCGCTCGACGCGAGTGCGATGTGCTGCGCCCCGGCGCCGCCGTAGAACTCGACGTACTCCTCGATCTGGCTCTTGCGCTTGCCCTCGGCCGGCTCGTTGATCGGGAACTTGATCTTCCCGGATCCGTCCGACATGACCTTCGACATGAGCGCCGAGTACTCGGTCTGGATCTGATCGTCGCCGAAATGGAGGATGTTCGTCATCCCGAAGACTCGCTCATAGAACTCGACCCAGTGGTTCATCCGGCCGAGCTCGACGTTGCCGACAATGTGGTCGATGTTCAGCAGGCCGACGCCTTGGCCGGTGTGGCCGTTCCCCGAAGCCGAGACATAGCCGGGCAGGAACGGGCCTCTGTAGTCGGAGCGGTTGACGAAGGTGTGGATCGTGTCGCCGTACGTCGCGATCGCCGCGCGCTCGATCGTCCCGAACTCGTCCTCGTCGGTGCGTGGCTCCATCACGCCGCGAGCGCCGCGCGACACCGCTTGGCGGTACGCCTCGGTCGCGTCGGGCACGGTGAGGGCGATGTCGCGCACGCCGTCGCCGTGCTTCGCGTGATGCTTCGTGATCTCGTGCTCCTCGCGCAGGGCGCTCGTGACGACGAAGCGAACGTCTCCCTGCTCGAGCACGTAGGAAGCGCGGTCGCGCACTCCGGTCTCCGGGCCCGCGTACGCGGTGCGCGTGAAGCCCATGGCGTGCTCGTAGAAGTACGCAGCCTGCTTCGCGTTGCCGACCCAGAGCTCGACGTGATCCCAGCCGTTGAGCGGCATGAAGTCTTCGGCCATGGGCCGATTATGCCGGGCCTTCGAGCTCGGCGGCTGGCGCCCGGGGGCGCCTACGCACCCGCTCGTAGGCGATCCCGATGAAGATGAGCACGCCGCCGGCGATCTCGAGCCCGTGGATCGACTCGGAGAGGATCAGGAGCGCGAAGAACACGGCGAAGAACGGCTGCATGTTGTTGAAGATCGCCGCCCGTGCGGCGCCGACCCGGTCGACGGCCGTGAACCAGAGGATGTTGGTGAGGAAGAGCGGCCCGATGACCGCGTACGCGAAGCCGAGCCAGACCGTTCCGGAGAAGTGGAAGTCCTGGCGGCTGACCTGCGCGATGCTCACAAGGGCGAGCGGCGCCCACCCGAGCGCGAGGACGAGTGCGCTGATCCGGAACGGCGAGTAGCCGCGCATCAGCGGCGCGATCGCGATGGTGTAGGCGGCCCAGGTGACGGCGAGCGCGATTGCGAGCAGGTCTCCCTTCCAGCCCGAGACGAGCCCCCCTCCGGCTCCGGCCGCGATGAACGCCACACCCACGAAGGTCACGCCGGCGCCGATCCAGAACGCCCTCTGCACGTCTGCCTGCCGGAAGACGATCGAGAACAACCCAACGAACATCGGGCACGAGCCGAAGAGCAGCGACACCGTCGACGCCTTGGCGAACTCGAGGCTGTAGACGAAGCAGATCTGGTTCACGAAGATCGCGAATGCTGCGATGCCGACGTACTTCCAGTCGGCGCGCCCGATCCGGAAGGAGCCCTCGCGCCACCACGTGTAGATCCAGAAGATCGCGATCGCGACGAAGTAGCGGATCGTCGCGTACGCGAGCGGAAGCCAGCCGTGCTCGAACATGTACTTAGTCACGGTGATGTTGAGCGCCCAGAGCAGAACGGCGCCGAGCAACATGACGTCGACTATCGAAGGGCGCCGCACGGTCTCGAACGTACCTTCAGGCTGGAAGCGTGGGCGGCAGAGCCGCCGGCGCCCGGCCGCCCCGAGCCGCCTGCGGCGGCTCGGGGCGTTAGGCTCCGCTGCGATGCCTGAGCCGACCTTCGCCGACGTCGACGAGCTCGTCGGTCCTGCGACGCCGCACTTCGCCTACCAGCTGCGCGCGCGTGTGCGCGAGCTCGTGCTCGACCTGCCGGACGAGCATCCGGTACGCCGGTACGCGGAGGAGAAGATCGAGCTGCTCGACCGGCTCGGGCACGCGTCCTCGAAGGCGGCCGACAGCCGGCGCGAGCCGAGCACGCGTCCCGGCTGGAGCGAGTTGCCGAGCTCGGCGCCCGCCGACGAGCCGCTGCCTCGGCGATGAGCCCCGGAGCCGCCGAAGGCGGCTCGGTCTCCCGGCCGGGCGTCGTCGGCTCAGCCCACGACGCTTCCAGCCTTTCGGGCGCCTCGGTGCTGGTCACCGGGGGGACGCGGGGGATCGGCCGGGCGATCGCGCTCCGACTCGTGGCCGACGGCGCGACGCGTGCGGTGCTCGGCTACATGCGCAACGACAAGGCGGCGGAAGAGGCCGCGGCGCTCGTCGAGGCGGCCGGCGCCGAGCCGGTGCTGGTGCGCGGCAACGTCGCCGACGAGCGAGTCGTCGCCGAACTCGGCGCCGCCGGGCCGTACCGCGTCGTCGTCCACAATGCGGCGACCGGGGTGATCCGCGCGGCGCTCGAGACCGAGGACAAGCACTGGGACTGGACGCTGAATGCGAACGCGCGCGCACTCCTTTCTCTTGCCCGCGCGACCGCGCCCGAGATGGAGGAGGGCGGCTCGATCGTGGCGATCTCGAGCCTCGGCTCGCAGCGCGTGCTCCCGAACTACGTCCTCATCGGCACCTCGAAGGCCGCTCTCGAATCGGTCGTCCGCTACCTCGGGTTCGACCTCGCGCCGCGCAGGATCCGCGTCAACTGCGTCTCGGCGGGCGTCGTCGACACCGAGGCGCTCGACTGGTTCCCGAACAAGGAGCAGATGCTCGCGACCGTGAAGCGAACGCCGGCCGGGCGGCTCGTCGAACCGGAGGACGTCGCGGCGGCCGTCTCCTTCCTCTGCTCGCCGGACGCGGCGATGGTCTGCGGCCAGACGCTCGTCGTCGACGGCGGCTACTCGCTCGGGGCATAGGGCGATGGAGCCGACCGAGGAGAACCTTCGCGCCTGGGATGAGACGCACCGGGCCCGCGCCGAACCGGCCGAGCTTCCGCCGTTCGTGCAGCGCACGCTCGGCGATTTGAAGGGCAAGCGGGTCCTCCACCTCCACTGCGCGACGGGCGAGGCCACCGCGACGCTCGCCGAGCTCGGGGCCGTCGTGACGGGAGTCGACGCGCGGCCCGCTGCGCTCGACACCGCGCGCGAGCGGTGGCCGAAGATCCTCTGGGTGGACGGCAACCCGCAGTCGCTGCCACGCCAGCTGCGACGCGGCCGCTTCGACCTTGTCTACTCCGGCGAGGGCGTCCTCGGCCATCTCGACGACCTCGACGGCTGGGCGATCGGCATCGCTGCGGCGTTGCACGAGCACGGCGAGCTCCTCGTCTTCGACGACCATCCCGTGGCCGATTGCGTCGACGCGTTCCTGCGCTGGCGCCACGACTACTTTCGCGATCCATCCGATCCTGACCGGCTGTGGCGGATCGGCCAGGTCGTGAGCGCGCTCGCGCGAGCCGGTCTGCAAGTCCAGGCGCTCGAGGAGTATCCAGGCGGGACATCGCGCCGCCGCCACGACCGCCGCATCCCGGCGACGTTCCTGCTCTACGCGCGGCGCGCCTAGCCGAGCTTCTCGAAGGCCTCGTCGAGCTCGGCGTCGGTGATCGTCAGCGGCGGGGTTGCCTGAATCAGGGAACCATCGCCGGCCGGAACGACGAGGACGCCGCTCGCGAGCGCATCCTCCGCATCGCCCGCGCGCGCTCGCAACAAACCGCGTCCTTGCCAGCCGGCCCGCTCGAAGCGCTCGCCGGCCGCTTGCACACGGTCGAGCAGCTTCGGAACTTCCTCGAGCACGACGAGAGCCGCCGCGCACGCGAGCGGGTTGCCGGTGTGCGTGTGCGTGTAGACGTCCTCGGGCCCAAGCTGCCACACGTTCTCGAGGCCGTCCCGGTAGAAGAGCGCGGCAGACAGCGGCAGTCCCCCGCCCAGGGCTTTGCCGACGCAGAGCACGTCGGCGACATCCTCGCCAGGCCACATCTCACCCGCGCGACCGAGCCCCGCGTAGATCGAGTCGACGACGAGTAGCGCTCCCGTCTCGTCGCAGCGGCGGCGCAGCGTCTCGAGGAAGCCGTCCGGCGGCACGCGCGAGCCCGCCCTTCCCTGCACCGGCTCGACAATCACGCAGCACGCGTCCTCCGGCAACGGCCCGGGATCCTCTCCATACCGGCGACGGTGCACCGGACCCGGCAGCCACGCCGCAAACGGCTCGCGAAACCGCTCGAACCCAGTCGCGGATAGCGCGAGGAGTCCGGTGCCGTGGTAGGCGCCGCCGAACGCGACGATCCCGGGCCTTCCCGTGGCGAGCAGCGCCGTGCGGAGCGCGATCTCGACCGCGTCCTCCCCCGTCACGCCGAGCTTCGCCGGGCGCGGCAAGGCTTCGCGCAGGCGCACCGTCACCTCGGCGTCGGCGAGATCTCCCAGCGCGTGCACGACCTCCTGCTCGCGCCATGCCTCGAGGATACGCGGGTTGCGGTGCCCGAGCGCCGCGACGCCGAAGCCGCCGGTGAGATCGAGCAGCTCGCGCCCGTCCGCGAGCGTGACGCGACAGCCCTCGGCGCGGGCCCAGATCACCGCGAGAAGCCGAGCATCCGCCCCGCCGTCGCGCGCGCGATCGTCCCCGCCATCGCCGGGTTCTCCTGCAGCCGGCGCAGCGAGTAGCTGTACCACTGCTCCCCGAACGGGACGTACACGCGCAACCGGTGCCCCTTTGCGACCAACTCGTCGCGCCGGTTCTCGCGCACCCCGAGCAGCATCTGCAGCTCGTACTCGAACGGTTCGAGCCCCCGCGTCGCGACGCGCGCGAGCGACTCCTCGATCAGCCACTCGTCGTGTGTCGCGACGCCGACGTAGCAGCCCGCGTCGAAGAGCGCGTCGAGGCAGAGGAGGAAGTTGGCGCGCACCGCCTCGTAGTCGGTGAACCCGATCGAGCCAGGCTCGAGGTAAATGCCCTTGCAGAGCCGCACGCTCGGCTGCAGATCCGCGAGCGCGTGAACGTCGTCGAGCGTCCGACGCAGCCGCGCCTGGAAAACGACACCGAGATTGTCGTGACCGTCCTCGCGGAGCTCGCGATAGAGCCGCAGCGTGTCGTCCGTCGTGGACGAGTCCTCCATGTCGATCCGCACGAAGTTGCCGTAGCCGGCCGCCGTGCGCACGACGTCGACGAGGTTCTCGCGGCAGAGGTCGTACGAGAGTTCGAGCCCGAGCGCCGTGAGCTTGACGCTGACGTTCGAGTCGAGCTCGGCCTCGTGGATCGCGGCGAAGACGTCCCGGTACGCCTGCGCAATCTCGCGGGTCTCCTCCTCGCGGGTGATCTCTTCGCCGAGGACATCGACCGTGGCCATCTTCCCGCCCGCGTTGAGCCCGCGGACGCAGTCGACGGCCTCGGCAAGCGTTGCGCCCGCGATGTAGCGCGAGGAGAACATCTGCACTACCGGCTTCGGCACCGCCGGCAGGAGGCGAACGAGCGCAGAGTCGAGCAGCGACACGGGCGCGGCGATTCTACGCAGGGACGCGTCGAGTGCCCGTCGCCTAGGAGGGCTCGCGCATGAACCCCTGTCGCGCCGCGCTCACGAGCGCCACCGCTTCGGGGAAGAGGACGCGCATCGCGTCACGGAGCGCGATCGCCTGCTCGTCGACGCCACCCTGCGGCTGCACCTGCTGCAGCGCCGCCGCGGTCAGCTCGACGGCGGTGTTGAGCGTGAGCGTTGCGAACTGCTCGCGCTGCGCCTCCTGGACGCTCTCGGCCTGTTGCTCGGCAAATTCGCGCAGGCCGCGCATCAGGTCCTCGGGGTCGCCCCCGAAAGGGAATCCGAATCCTCCGCTTCCTTCCATGCGGCAAGGGTAGCCGCGTTCCGCGCGGTTACGTCAGTGGCAGCTTGTAGTTGCGCTCCACGTCGGCCGCCAGTTCCTCGACGGAGCCGGCTGCGGCCTGCATCGCGGCGGCGAATGGAGAAACTCCACTCTCGCCGAGCGCCTGCTCGAGCCGACGCGAGGCGGAGCCGATTGCGTCTAGGTACGCACCGCCCGCGACGCGGGGCTCCGGCAGCAAGGTCTCGGCAAGCGCCGCGGCCGCCTCCTCGGCCTCCTCGATCCCGCCCGGATTGTTGGTCTCACGGATCTCGGCGAGCCGAGCTCGGAGGTCGGGCAGATGGCCGCCGCCGGCCGCCTCTTCCGCCACCTCGCAGAGCCCTGCAAGCGAGGCGGCTTCGCGCACGAGGCGCCCGTCGGTGAGCGGCTGCCCACCGTCGTCGAGTGCCAGCCACGCGCGACCTTCGCCGGACTCGAACGCACAGAGATAGACGCGCCGGCCGAGCGTCTCCGCGACGAGCATCCCGGCGAGCTCCTCACCCGGTGCCGCGAAGGCAACAGCGGCGGTCGCGATGCGCGCGACGTCCTCGGCGACCGTCATGCGGCCAGAATAGGGCCGTGGAAGCCGCCCGCACCCGCCACGCGCGCGATCTGTTCGCGCCGCTCGGCCCGACGTACGACCGCTACGCGCGCCTGCTCTCGTTCGGCCAGGATCCACGGTGGCGGTCGTTTCTCGTCTCGCGGGTCCCGCCCGACGCGCACCGTGTGCTCGACGTGGCCACCGGCACCGGGGCCGTCGCGATCGAGCTCGCGCGTGCAGAGCCTGCCCGGACGGTGATCGGTCTCGACCAGAGCCCGGAGATGCTGGCGGCAGGACGTGACCGCGTCGCACGTGCGGGCCTTGGCGACCGGATCGAGCTGCGCGACGGACGGGCCGAGTCGTTGCCGTTCGGCGACGCAGAGTTCGATGCGCTCACCTTCACATATATCCTCCGTTACGTCGACGACGTGCCGGCGACGCTCCGCGAGCTCGTTCGGGTCGTGCGCCCCGGCGGGACGGTCGCGATGCTCGAGTTCGGCCTTCCGTCCGGCGCGTGGCGGCCGCTTTGGGAGCTGTACGTCCGGGTCGGACTGCCCGTAGCCGGCGCCGTCGTCTCGCGGGCCTGGAGGGATGTCGGAAGCTTCCTCGGCCCGAGCATCCGTGGCTTCTGGCGCGACTGGCCGGAGCCGCGGTTGCTTGCCGCATGGCGCGAAGCCGGCCTCGGCGACGTCGATGCCCTCGGTCTGAGCCTCGGCGGGGGGATCGTTGTCTGGGGACGACGCACATGACGGCGGCACGGCCGCGGCCGGCGTTCTACGCGCTGCGTTCCGGCGGCTGGCGCGACTACATCACGCTCCTCCACCCGCCGTACACGCTCTGGCATCTCTCGTACGTCGCCGTCGGGGCGGCGCTCGCTCCGCGTATGGACTGGCCGCTCCTCGGCTGGACGACGCTCGCCTTTGCGCTCGCCATGGGCGTCGGCGCGCACGCCCTCGACGAGATGACGGGAAGACCTCTCCAGACGCGCATCCCTCGGACGATCCTGGCGTCGCTCGCGGCGCTCTCCATCTCGGCTGCAGCCGGGATCGGCATCGCCGTCGCGGTCTCGCGCACCTTATGGCTGCTCGTGTTCGTGGCCGTAGGGGCCTTCCTCGTGGTGGCGTACAACCTCGAGCTGTTCGGCGGCACATTCCACGGAGGGCTCTGGTTCCCCGCCGCCTGGGGAGCCTTCCCGGTGCTCACGGCGTACTTCGCTTCGGCGCGGACACTGCACAGCGCGGCATTCGCGGCGGCGGGGTTTGCGTTCGCCTCGAGCTGGGTTCAGCGCCGTCTCTCGACCCCGGTGCGGCTCGTGCGCCGCCGCGTCGTCGCGGTTAAAGGGGAGATGGAGCTCGACGACGGAACGAGCGTGCCGCTCGACGCAGACACGCTCGCGGCGGAGCCCGAGGCGGCGCTCAAGGCACTCGTCGTGGCCACCGTCCTCGTCGCCGTCGCCCTGCTCCTGTTTCGCGCGGGCTAGCTCTACACTCAGGCGATGGCGCTGACGACCGTCGCCGACCTCATCTTCGCCGGCGGCATCGTGCTCGCTGCGCTGGCGCTCGCCGGCGCTGCATTTCGGCGCGCGCCGAACTCGCTGCTCGCCTCCGCCACCGCAATCGAGGCAGTGGGAGCAATCGGGATCTGGGTTGCGTTTGCGCTCCGCCACGACCGGCCGCTCGCCGTCGCGGCCGGCGGGCTCACAGCGTCCGCCCTCGTCGCCGGGGCCGCGGTTCTCCTCCGCCGGGCGCTGGGACGGGTCGGTGCGATGGACACACGTCTGGCCGAGGCAGAAACGGACCTCCTCGCCGCGGTCGAGCGGGAGAAGAGCACGCTCGCGGCGGAGCTCGAGCTCACGCTCGCACGCGCTCGCGCCGACTCGCGATCTCTCCTCGAGGAGCAGGAGCGTCAGATCGCCGAGGAGCGGCGCGCGCTCGTCGCCGAGCGGGAGCGCAACGCAACGATGACTCTCGGCGAGAAGCTGAACACGGTTCAGGCACAGATGGAGCACCGGCTCGCGGAGTGGTCGCAGGATCTCGATCGCACCACCGAGGTGACGAAGATGCGAATCGGGGAGCTCGAGCAACGGCAGCAGCAGCTCTTGCGGGAGATCGAGCTCCGCCTCACAGCCGACGCAGAGCGGCTCTCCGCCGAGAGCGAGGAGCAGCGAGCCGGCGTGGCGCGGCTGCGCGCAGAGCTGACGCGCACGCTCGACGACGCCCTCGGGGTCATGCGGAACGAGCTCGAGGTGCACGCCGCCGAGCGGCGACGCGCGCTTCACGATCTCGAGACCCGGCTCGCGCACCGCGAACGCGAATTGACGGAGCACGCGCAGCGCGAAGAGGCCGATGCAGCGCAACGCATCCGCGGCGGCTTCGAGGACATCTCTCGCCGCCAGATCGAGCAGCTCGAACGCGCTGTCGACCGAGCGGTCGCGTCGCATGCGGACGAGGCCGCGCAACGGTTTGCGCAGCTCGTCAAGTCCTCACGAGAGGACGCGGCGAAGCGCCTCGCGCGCGAGCTTGATCGGGCCGTGAGCACGTTTGCACGGGAAGCCGAGACGGTGCTTGCCGAACGGCTCGCACACATCGCAGACGCAGGCGCGCAGAGGCTCGAGCATCGGGTCTCGAACGTCGCGGGTGACCTCGAGCGCCGGCACGACGACCTCGCGGCGGCGCACGACCTCCGGCTCGGCGAGCTCGAGTCCGAGATGCGGCGACGAATCGACGAGCTCCGCGCCGATCTGGACGCCGAGCGCGGCGTGCTCGAAGCGCGTTTGCAAGAGTTGGTGCGGCGGTTCGCCGCGACCGCAGGCGCCCGTAACTCCTAGCAAAGCCTTTACAGGAGCGCTCTAACAAAGGCGGAGGAGGGTTCGTCGGTAGCAGCACGAACCTGTTGCGGCCATGAGCGAGACAACGACCGAGATCCTCGAACCACTCTTCGACGAGCGCTCGAAAGTGGAGAGCTGGCGGCTCCACATCCTGATCGAAGCCGGTTATCCGCTTTCGCTCGCAGAACGGCTCGCGGTGAGCGAGGCTGACCTGCACGTCGCATGCGAGATGCTCGGCCAGGGCTGCGCGCCCGAGACGGCCGCCGAGATCCTTCTGTAACACCCCGGCCAGTACGCTGCGACCGTGGCCAAGGTCGAGGCGCTGCCGTACGACGACCGGACCGTCTACTCCGTCGCGGCGTTCAACCGCGGAGTCGGCCGGTGGCTCGGACGCCTCCCCACGGTGTGGGTCGAAGGCGAGGTGACGGAGCTCCGCCGGCACGAGCGCTGGGCAACGGTCTTCTTCACGCTCAAGGACCCCGCGGACGGATCGTGCGTCGGCGTCACGATCGGACGCGGGAAGTTCGATGCACTCAGGCTGGACCTCGCGGACGGAGAGCGCGTGCACGTGTTCGGGCGGCCGGAGCTCTACGAACAGCGCGCCGATTTCAAGCTCCGTGCGCTCACGATCGAGCGCTTCGGCGCCGGCGCCCACCTCGCTGCGCTCGAGCGTCTGAAGGCGTCTCTCGCCGCGGAGGGGCTGTTCGCCGAGGCTCGCAAGCGACCTCTCCCGCTCCTGCCGCGACGGATCGGGGTCGTGACCGGGAACGACGCAGCAGCGAAACGCGATGTCGTGACCACGATTCGCTCCCGCTTCCCCGCAGCGTCGGTGCTCGTCGCGGAGACCTACGTGCAAGGCCCGCGCGCGGCAGCGGAGATCGTCGCGGCGATCAGCACCCTCGGCGAGCAGCCCGGCGTCGACGTCCTGATCCTGACTCGCGGAGGCGGGAGCTTCGAAGATCTTCTCCCCTTCAGCGACGAGCGCGTCGTGCGTGCCGTTGCCAGCTGCCCGGTCCCCGTCGTCTCGGCTGTGGGACACGAGCAGGACACGCCGCTCTGCGATCTCGCTGCCGACGTCCGCGCCTCGACTCCGACGGCGGCCGGAAAGCTCGTCGTCCCGGAGCTGACCGAGTTGTGCGGGAGGCTCGACCGCGCCCGCGAAGCGCTCGCGCGCAACGTCCAGCGGTCACTCGAGCGGGACAGGCAACGTCTTGCCCGGTCTGCGGAGCGGCTCAGAGCCGGCCCGAGGGCCGCCGTACAACGAGAGAACCTTCGTCTCGAGCGCACTCGCGAGCGGCTGCGGCTGGCACCAGCGCTTGCGGTCGAGCGAAAGCGGGCGGTGCTCGAGAAGAGCGCCGCCAAGCTCGGCGCGTTGTCACCTGTGCAAACACTCAGACGCGGGTACGCAATCGTCCGGACGGCCGGCGGCCTCGTCTCCTCGACGAGCGACGTCGCAACGGGCGTTCGCGTGGACGTCACCCTCGCCGACGGCGGATTCGGCGCACGCGTCGAGGACGTGACCCCGTGACGGAACAGCCGGAACCGACCTTCGAGCAAGCGCAGACGGAGCTCGAGCAGATCGTCGAGCGGCTCGAGCAGGGCCAGGCGGCGCTCGACGAGGCGCTCAAGCTGTGGGAGCGGGGCGAAGAGCTCTACGCCTATTGCCGGACGAAACTCGACGCCGCGGAAGGGCGGGTCGAGGAGCTTGCACGCCGTGCGGAGCAGTCGCGACCTGCGGCCGCGCCGCCCGAAGCGGAAACCGGCACCGGCTAGCGCGCGGCCGCGCCCTCGGCCCGGCGCCGCATGTCCTCCTCGACCCGCTCCTCAGGAAACTCGGCCTGGTTCGCCGAGGGCATCACGCGGAGCATCGCGAACGACAGCCCCTCGCGCGCCAGGAATAGAAGCCCAACGCCGATTCCGACCGACGCCTCGATCGCCTGCAGCCCGAAGCCGTAGGCGACACCGACGCTGTACGACACGCCGTAGCCGGTCAGCGCGGAGGCAATCGCAACTTGAAGGAGACCGACGTTGCCCGGCCAGAACGGAAAGATCGTCACGACGTTCATGACCAGCAGAACGACGCCCGCCGCGGGCAGCGGCGAGTGAATGCCAAAGGCGCGCATCGCGGTGTAGACGGCAAAGATCTGGCACGTCCAGCCGCAGATCTGGAAGAAGATGGCACCTGCGCTCCCGATCGGCGAGCGCATGACTCCGAGCCCGGCTCGGCCCATCGTGAGCAGCCGGCGAACCGGGCCGAGCCCCTCCAGCGAGATCAGCGTGTGCCGGCGGGCGGTGAGGAACGCGAAGGCGAACAGTCCGACTCCCACGCCGATCAAGGCGAGCAGGCTCGCGCGGGCGAACGAGTTCGGGATGCTCGCCGTGACGACGACGTAGAGGATCAGCAGAAGCACCGGCACGATGTCGAAGACGCGGTGCGCGAACACCGTCCCGACAAGCGTCGCCCACGTCCCCTTGCGCCGGGGCAGCTTCCGGGTCAGCACCGCGACGCGCGCCAGCTCCCCGATCCGGCCGGGCAGGACGGCGTTCGCGAACAGGCCGACCGAGAAGGCCGAGAAGACGAGCGGCACGCGCGGGTGCGGCGGCTCCATGGCCGAATGGATGACCGTCGTCCAGGCGAACGCCCGCGCGACGACGGAGAGGAGATTGAGCGCGATCGCCACGACGACCCACTCCCAGCGCACCGCGCGGAACGCGCTGCCGATCGACGCGAGGCTGTCGTGCCTCCACCAGAGAACGCCGGCGATCGCCGCGAGAAAGAG
The DNA here is from genome assembly GCA_035689945.1 of Gaiellaceae bacterium. GTDB lineage: Bacteria > Actinomycetota > Thermoleophilia > Gaiellales > Gaiellaceae > Palsa-739. Next base: position 13,188 of record DASSLB010000042.1, read on the forward strand.
GACCCCGAGCGCCACCCGCACCGCGTGGTCGAGGGGTAGGCGCAGGAACCGGTTCGGCTCGTGCGACGACTCGTTCGGGGGCGGCATCGGGCCATTATCGTCGGCGGCCCGGTGCGTCTTCGTTCCCCTCACGATCGCGAGATCGTCCGTCTCGCGCTGCCGGCGCTCGGCGCGCTTGCCGCCGAGCCGCTCTACGTCCTCGCCGATACGGCAATTGTCGGCCACCTCGGGCGGCCCCAGATCGCGGCGCTCGGCCTGGCGGGGACGGTACTTGCCGGCTCGTTCACGATCTTCAACTTCCTCACCTACGGAACGACGGCGGTCGTCGCGCGGGCATCGGGTGCGGGGCGGGAAGGGGAGGCGGCTCGCCTGGCCGCGCAGGCGCTGTGGGCGTCACTCGGGATCGGAGTCGCTCTGCTGATCGGGTGCGAGATCGTTGCCGCACCTCTACTCCGAGGGCTGGGAGGTCACGGTCGCTCCGGCCACTTCGCACTCGTCTACTTCCGGATCGCAGCGGCCGGGCTGCCCGCCGCGCTCGTCGCCCTCGCGGGCCAGGGCTACCTGCGCGGCGTGTCGAATCTCCGCAGGCCGCTCGAGATTGTCGTCGTCGCGAACATCGCCAACCTCGTGCTGGAGGTGCTCTTCGTCTACGGCTTCCACTGGGGGATCGCCGGCTCCGCCGCAGGAACGGCCATCGCCCAGGCCGGGATGGGCGCGGCGTTCGTCGTCGAGCTCCTCCGGCCACATGCACCCTCGCGGCGGCCGAGCCTCCGCCAGATGAAGCCGCTCTTCCGGATCGGGAGGCAGATCTTCGTGCGCACGACCGCGCTCTACGCCTCATTCCTCGTCGCCGCCTCCGTGCTGGCACGCATGGGCGACGCGCAGATCGGCGCGCACCAGATTGCGTATCAGCTCTTCTTCTTGCTCGCTCTCCTGCTCGACGCGATCGCCATTGCCGGCCAGGTGATCGTCGGCCGGATGCTCGGCGCCGGGGACGCCGACGGTGCGCATGCCGCGGCCGTGCGCATGATCGAGTGGTCGGTCGCTGTCGGCCTCGTCTTCGCGGTGATCCTCGCGCCCCTTTCCTACGCGATCCCGCGCGCATTCACCGGCGACCCGCACGTGCTGCACCAGGCGGCACTCCTCTGGCCGTTTCTCACGGCGATGCAGCCGCTCGGCGGCGCTGTCTTCGCGCTCGATGGGATCCTCATCGGCGCTGGCGACACGCGCTACCTGATGTGGTCGATGCTCGCCGCGAGCGGTCTCTTCGTCACGCTCGCGGCGCTCGCGCTCTCCTTCGACTGGGGCGTCGTCGGCGTCTGGGCGGCGCTCGACGTCCTCATCGCGGCGCGTCTCGCGCTGCTCGGCCCGCGCTTTGCGCGCCGCCGCTGGGCGGTCGTCGGCTGGGAGTAAGATCAATCGATGGAAGGCCTCGCCGAGCTGCATACCCACCTCGGCGGCTCGGTTTCCTCCGACATCCTCTGGTCGCTCGCCCACGAGCAGGGCATTGCGCTTCCGGTCAAGGACTTCTGGGACTTCGACCGGCTCGTGACCGTGTCGGATCCGCGCGGAGTCCCCGATCTCGACGCGCTCGACGCGATCTACCACTGGACCGAGCTGATCCAGTCGAGCCCGCTCGCCGTCGAGGTCTCGGTGCACGGCGCGATCGGCGGCGCGTACCGCTCGCAGGGAATCACGACGCTAGAGCTGCGCTTCAACCCCATGAAGAGAAACCGCGGCGGCGAGCGCGACCTCGACCACATCATCCTCGCCGCGATCCGGGGGCTCGACGTCGCGAGCCTCGAGTATCGCCAGGTGCGCGCAGGCCTGATCCTGATGATGGACCGGACGTTCACACCGCGCCAGAACGAGATCATCGTCGAGAAGGCGATCCGCTGGGCGCCGCGCGGTGTCGTGGGTATCGACATCGCAGGGCCGCGGCCCGGCCACGAGCGGTACGACTACTCCCAGGTGCAGCCGATGGTCGAGGAGGCACGCGCAGCGGGTCTCGGCGTGACGATCCACGTCGGGGAGGAGGGCGGCGCGATGGGGCTGGCCGAGATCGGCGAGGTGCTCGAACTCCTGCGACCCGACCGGATCGGACACGGGATCCTCGCCGCCGGCGACGCCGAGCTCATGCGCGAGCTCCGCGAACGCGAGGTCGTGCTCGAGATCTGCCCCACTTCGAACCTCCTGACGAAGGCGCTGGCCGACGAGGACGCGGTGCGCGACGTCTTCCGCACGTTCGTCGAGAACGGCGTCCTGTTCACGATCGCGACGGACGGGCCGGAAATGATGCGGACGCACCTCCGCGACGAGTTCGACCTGCTGCTGCGAAGCGGCGCGCTCACGCAGGACGAGCTAACCGAGGCCAACGCACGCGGGCACGAGGCAAGCTTCATCAGCGGATCCCACGCTGCCTGGACGAATACTCCCGTCGGCCGATAGCTGAGACAGCGGCTCGGCCATAGCGTGCCGAGCCATGAAAGGCACCGACGAGGCGAAGCCCGACCTGACCGAGCGCCAGCTCCAGATCGTTGTACTGATCGCGCGCGGGTGCTCGAACGACGAGGTCGGAGAGCGTCTCGGCATCTCGCCGAGGACGGCGAAGGCGCACTGCGACGTCCTGCGCCAGAAGCTCGGCGTGCCGAGGCGGCGGCAGATTCCTGCCGCATTCAAGGCGCTCACCGGCGAGGACCCCCTCGCAGGGGAGCTTGCGCCGGCTCTGGCCGGCGCCGGGGGCTGACGGCGACCCGCGCTCGGGCCCTACCTCGAGCGCGGGCCCCCCGCTTGCAGCAGTCGTGACGATCGGGTGAGAGAGGAGTAGGGTCCTCGGATCCCGGGCCGATGCGACCCGGCAGGGGAATGGTGGAGACGATCACAGCTGCGGCCTCGCCCGCGCTCGACCACATCATCGAGCGTCCGCGGTTGATCGCGCGGCTCGCGGAGGGAGGCGGATCGCGCGTCTCGGTCCTCGCGGCTCCTGCCGGCTACGGGAAGACCACGCTCGCACGCCAGTGGTCGAAGCGGCAGGCCGGGCCGGTCGCGTGGTACCGCACGACACGGGCGTCCGGCGACATCGCGCTGCTCGCCGTACAACTTGACGATCTGCTTGCCTCCGTCGCGCCCGATCTCCCTCGTGAGCCTGGCAAGGTCGCGTCGATCGCGTCGGTCAACGCGAGCCCGAAACCGCTCGCTGCCGCGATCGCGCAGACGTTCAGGTCGCTCACCCAGGACGTCCTCGTCGTCGTGGACGAGTGGGAAGCCGCGGGCACCGACGAGGCAGAGGAGCTCCTGTCGATGCTCGTCGAGGGGCTGGACGTCCGGTTCTTGATCACGACAAGAACGCGTCCCGACTGGTTCACACCTCGCCTGGAGGTGTACGGCGAGGGCCGTGAGATCGGCGTCGACGAACTCGCCATGACGGACGACGAGGCGACGCGAGTTCTCGCAGCCGTCGGAGCGGTCGCCGGCCGGGCTCGCCTGATGCGCACCGCGGACGGTTGGCCCGCCGTGCTCGGCCTTGCGGCAATGAGTGGCGACGTCGACTTCACGTCGAGCCGCCTCCTCTCGCACACTCT
>DASSLB010000043.1:0-5592 GCA_035689945.1 Gaiellaceae bacterium
GCCTCATTGCGGCGCCTCCACGCCCGTCGGCGCCGGGATCAACGTGCGCACGACCTCGTTCGTGCGAGTGTCGCGCTCGGCGACGAACCAGGTCTTGCAGCCCGTGCGGTGGTACCACCATTCGCGCTGCAGACCGGCGACATTGTCCCTGAAGTACACGTAATCGGTGAGCTCGCGCAAGGAAGCGCCTGGGCCCGGTCGGCGGGTCACCTCGCCCTGAAAGCGGAACTCGCCGACGGGGCGCGGCCCACAATGCGGGCAGCTGAGCAGGAACGACATTATCCCGTTCTCCGCAATAGCATCCTGTAAAGTGGAACGCTACGCCAATGGCGAAGACAGGTCAACCCTCGACGGCGCGCGTCGCCTCCGCCCGGCGGTCGCTCGCGATCCTCGACGTTCTCGCCGACGAGCCCACGCTCGGCACGAACGAGATCGCGCGGCGGCTGGGAACGAGCGCGAGCACGACGTCGCGCCAGCTCGCCACCCTCGTCGAAGCCGGGCTCGTCGAGCACGTCCCGGCGACCGGTCGCTATCGACTGGGGATCCGGCTCGTCGCGCTTGCGACCTCGGTCCTCGCACGGCTCGACGTCCGCGCGATAGCGCATCCCCATCTCGAGGCGCTCGCGGCCGAGCTCGGTGAGACCGCGACGCTCTCGGTGCCGGCCGATCCGGATGCAATCACCGTCGACGTCGTACGCTCGCCGCGTTACATCACGGACAGCTCGCGGCTCGGGCGGCCGTCGATCGCGCATGCCAGCGCTGCCGGCAAGGTGATGCTCGCGTTCGACGGAGCGGCGCCGGTGCGGGAGCTCCAGGCGTACACGCCGCGGACGATCACCGACCCGCTGGAGCTCGAGGCGGAGATCGAGCGGGTTCGCCGCCGCGGCTGGGCGGAGGCTTTCGAGGAGCGGGAGATCGGCCTCAACGCGATCGCAGCGCCGGTCTGGTCGAGCGACGGCTCGCTCGCGGGGATCATCGCGCTGCAGGGGCCTATTCCGCGGTTCGGCCGGGCCGCGGCACGCGCCGCGCTGCCCTCCCTGCGCGAACGCGCTGCGCTCATCTCGGCAGAGCTCGGGTCACAATCCGGGTAGTAACTTCCGCCGGATGGGCTGCGCGTTCTACTGGGCACACAACGACGGCATGAGCGGCCACGTCTGGCTGAGCGACGGTGACCTGCGCGCGCTAGTGGACGAGATGCTCGTGCAGGGGATGCCGTGGCCGTTCGAACGGATTGACGGCGACAGCTCGATTCCGGGCGACGAGATCGAGGCGATGCTCGACGCGGCAACGCCACAGCCGAGAGTCTTGGCCGACGAGAAGCTCTGGCTCGACTGGCTCCGCTTCCTCGAGGGCGCCGCCGCGAACGGGGGCTTGCTCGTCCGTCCGTAGTCGCGCCCCGATCGAGTCGAGCGGCATGGCCGGCTTCCTGCTCGGCGCCGCCGGCATGTTCGCGGTCACGTATTCGACACAGGCGATCCTGCCGCAGCTCGGACACGCGTTTCACGTGAGCCCGTCGCAGGCGGGTTTGACGATCTCGGTCGTCATCATCGCGCTCGCGGGTGGCGCCTGGCTCTGGGGGCCGCTTTCCGACCAGGTCGGACGGAAGCGCTCGATCGTGCTGGCGAGCTCCCTGCTGGTCGTGCCCACGGTCGGCGCGGCACTCGCCCCGAGCTTCGTCGTGCTGCTCGTCTTCCGCGCCCTGCAAGGCCTCTGCATGCCTGGACTCCTGACGGCGGGAGTGCCCTACATCACCGAGGTGTTCGCACCGCGGATCGGCGGCCGCGCCATGGGCAACTACGTGACTGCGCTCATCGCGGGCGGGCTGATCGGCCGGATCGTTCCTGCGCTGATCGCAAGCGCGCTCGGCTGGCGCTGGGGGATCGGTTTGCTCGCGCTCTTGCCCCTCGCCGCCGCGGTCGTGATGACGCGGACGCTCGTCGACCTGCCGCCGCTCACGGTCGAAGGCGGCCGCCGGAGCGGTCTGCGGCGGCAGTTGCGCAATCGACAACTCCTCCGAACCACCGCAGCCGGCGCTGCGTACTACTTCACGTTCGTCGGCACCTTCTCCTACGTCGTCTTCCGGCTCGAGAGACCACCGTTCTCGTTCGGCCCGGCGGCGGGGAGCGCGGTCTTCGCACTCTGGCTCCTCGGCGCCTTCGGCCCCGCGTTCGGAGTGCTCGCCGACCGCATCGGCTGGCGCCGGCTCGCCTTCGTCGCGTTCGCGGTCGCAGCACTCGGACTCGCCGTCTCGCTTCCGGCGAAGCTGCCCACCCTCGTGCTCGGCCTCGCACTCGTGACGCTCGCGAACTGGGCCGGCGTGACCGCAGCGCAGATCGGCGTGGCGGCCTCGAGTGACGTCGATCGAGGCACTGCGAGCGCGCTCTACTTCAGCCTCTACTACCTCACCGGGGCCGTTGGCGGCTACGTCCCCGGCATCGCCTGGGAGCACTGGGGCTGGACGGGAGTCGTCACGACGGGCTGGATCGCGCTGGCGCTGGCGTCCGCCATCCTCGGATCCGGCGATAGGATCGCGGCGAGGGAGCAATGAGCGCCGAACCCGTACACACCGCTTTCGACGAGCCGCAACGCAGGCTCGGCTGTGAGTTCATGGACTGGGAAGGCTGGCTCTGGCCGAACCACTTCGGCGATCCCGCCGGCGAGCACCGGGCCGTGCGGGAACACGTCGGTGTCTGGGACGAGTCGCCGCTGCGCAAGTGGGACTTTCGCGGACGCGACGCTCTACAGGCGGCCGACCGCATCTTCACGAACGACATGCTGGGCCTGCAGCGCGGCCAGGTGCGCTACGCACCGTTCTGCGACGCGGACGGCGCGATGGTCGGCGACGGCACCGTCTTTCACTTCGCAGACGACCACGCCTGGGTGATCACCGCGCTCGACTCGGACCTCGAGCACTTCCAGGGTGTCGTCGGCGACCTCGACGTCGCAATCGAGCCGATCACACCCGAGCTCCCCCACGTGCAGCTGCAGGGGCCCGGCGCGCGGGATCTCCTGGCCGGCGTCGCGGACGCCGACCTCAGCGGGCTCGGCTACTTCCGGTTCGTGCCGGAGCGGATCCGGGTCGGCGGTGTGCCGGCCTGGGTCTCGCGAACGGGCTACTCGGGCGAGCTCGGCTACGAGATCTTCTGCGCGCCGGACAACGCGGCGCAGCTCTGGGATGCCCTTACCGGCGCCGGAGCCGTCCCGTACGGGTTGGCCGCAGTCGAGACGCTGAGGATCGAGTCGGGGCTGATCTTCATCGGCTACGACTACTTCCAGCACGAGACGAGCCCCTACGACATGTCGCTCGACAAGGTGGTCCGGCTCGACACCGGCGATTTCAACGGGCGCGCGGCGCTGGCCGCCGTCGCCGAGAACCCGCCGCGGCGGCTCGTCACCCTCGTGCTCGACGGCGCCGACGTTCCGGAGTACGGAGCGTCGGTGACATCTGACGGGGAGCCGGCCGGAACGCTGACGAGCCCGTGCGAGAGCCCGACGCTCGGCAAGGTGATCGGCCTCGCGGTGGTCGAGGCGCGCTTCGCGGCACCGGATACCCGGCTCGAGGTCGGCATCGGCGACGGCACGGCCGACGCAACTGTCGAGACGCTGCCGATCTACGACCCGAAGAAGCAGCGGCCGCGCAGCTGATCCTGGACACGCCCTTCTTCTTCCCGCTTGCAAACGATCCCCGGCGGTCGGAGAATCGGGGCTGACACTCAGAGGAGGTGCCTCGACGATGGCGCGTAACCCGAAGCACGACGTCCTCTTCGAGCCGATCGAGATCGGCCCGAAGACGATGAAGAATCGCTTCTACCAGATCCCGCATTGCAACGGCTTCGGGTCGGAGCGGCCGTTGAGTCAGGCGTATTTCCGTGCGATGAAGGCCGAGGGTGGCTACGCCGCCTGCTGCACGGAGTACTGCTCGATCTCCCCCGAGTCCGACGACACCCATCGCGTCTCGGCCCGGATCTGGGACGACGGCGACATCCGCAACCTCTCGATCATGTGCGACATGCTCCACGAGCACGACGCGCTCGCGGCGTGCGAGCTCTGGTACGGCGGCCCGCACGCACCGTGCATGGAGTCCCGCTGCGTGCCGCGCGGGCCGTCGCAGATCCCGAGCGACTTCGAATACCTCACCTACGCGATCGAGGCCGACAAGGATGACATCCGCTATCTGCAGCAGCTCTACGTCGACGCGGCGAAGCGCGCTCGCACGGCGGGCTTCGACATCGTCTACGTCTACGGCTCGCACTCGTACCTGCCGCAGCAGTTCCTGACGCCGTACTACAACAAGCGCACCGACGAGTACGGCGGCTCGTTCGAGAATCGCGCCCGCTTCTGGCGGGAGACGATCGAGAAGGTGAAGGACGCCGTGGGCGACGACTGCGCGATCTGCGTGCGCATGTCGACCGACATGTTCATCGGCGAGCCAGGCACCCAGCTCGAGCGGGACTGCCTGCCGTTCGTCGAGCTCGTCGACGACATGGTCGACGTCTGGGATATCAACGTCTCCGGCATCGCCGAGTGGGGCGAGGACGCGACTCCCTCGCGGTTCTATCCGCAGGGTCGCCAGCTGCCGTGGCAAGCGGCCGTGAAGAGCGTCTCGAAGAAGCCGGTGCTCGGCGTCGGACGCTGGACAAACCCCGACATGATGGCCGACGCGATCAACTCGGGCCAGCTCGACATCATCGCGACCTGCCGCCCCTCGATCTCGGATCCATTCCTGCCGCAGAAGATCGACGAGGGCCGACTCGACGACATCCGCGAGTGCATTGGCTGCAACATCTGCATCTCGCGCTGGGAGATCGGCGGGCCGCCGCTCATCTGCACGCAGAACGCGACCGCGGGCGAGGAGTACCGGCGTGGCTGGCACCCGGAGCGCTTCGAGCCGGCGGCGAATGCCGAGAACGACGTCCTCGTGGTGGGCGCCGGGCCGGCCGGGATGGAGTGCGCGATGGTGCTCGGCAAGCGCGGAATGCGCCGTGTGCACCTGGTCGAGGCGCAGGACGACATGGGCGGGATCATGCGTTGGATCCCCGAGCTGCCCGGCCTGGGCGAGTGGGCGCGGGTCGTCAACTACCGCAAGATCCAGATCGACAAGTTGAAGAACGTCGAGTTCATCCCGGACACGAAGCTCGACGCGCAGGGCGTGAAGGAGTACGGCGCCGAGATCGTGATCGTCGCGACCGGCGGCTACTGGGCGACCGACGGGCTGAACGGTGCAAGCCGCGAGCCGATCGCGGGCGCGGACGCGAGCCTGCCGCACGTCCTCACCCCCGAGCAGATCATGGTCGAGGGGAAGCAGGCGCCCGGCGAGCGGGTGATCATCGTCGACAACGACGGCTACTTCATGGGCGTCTCGCTGGCCGAGAAGCTCGCGTCCGAGGGCAAGAAGGTCACGATCATGACCCCGATGGGCCACATCGCCCCCTACATGCACTTCACGCTCGAGGCGCCGAACATGCACCGCAAGCTGCACAAGCTCGGCGTCGAGATCGTGACCTACCACCTGCCGACGAAGATCGAGGCCGGCGGCGTCACCGCAACGCACGTCTACGACGTCGACGCCCACGAGCACACCTGGGAGGCCGA
>DASSLB010000044.1:0-2945 GCA_035689945.1 Gaiellaceae bacterium
CTCGACAAGCTCGGCGACGTTGCGGTGCGCGAGCTCCTCGTCGATCGAGAGACCGAGGTGCGTGAGCTTGACCGCGACGTTCGTCCGCAGGCCCTCCGTCTTGATCCGGTCGAGCACCTCGCGGTAGGCGGCGACGACCGCGCGGGTCTCCGCCTCGTCGCGTACGCCCTCGCCGAGCAGCGTCGTGTTCGTGAGGAGGCCGCTCTCGTTCAGCCGCCGCAGGACAGGGACCGCGTCGTCGAGCGATTCGCCTGCGACGAACCGCGCGGCCCCGAGCCGGAACCCGTACCGCTGCACGAAGCGCTGCATGCGCGAGCTGTCGGCCGCGGCGAGGATGAGGCTGCGGAGCGCGCTCATCCGCCCCACTCCTGGACGATCCGCTCGACCCCGCGTCGCTCCTCGTTCGTCAGGCCGCGCAACGGTGCACGCACCTCGGGGCCGACCGGCACGCCGCGGAACGCGAGTGCCGCCTTCGACGCCGCGTGGAAGGGGAACCGCTGCAGGCTCGCGCGAAGGGCGGTCGCCCGCTCCCCCGCTTCCGGCGTCGGCTCGCGGACGAGCGGGACGACCGCGTCCGGGAAGCTCCCAGCCAGCCCGGAGACCGCGCCGGCGGCGCCCGCCGCAAGGCCCCGCACGAGCAACCCCTCAGCCCCGACGAAGACGTCGAGTCCTTCGACGAGGTACGGCTCGACTCGCTCCCACGGGCTGTCCGAGACCTTCATTCCGGCAAGGTTCGGCGCACGCTCGCGCAGACGCTCGATCACCGCGAGCGGGATCGAGTAGCCGCTCCGCGCTTCGAACTCGTAGAGGTAGAAGGGCAGCGGCGCGCAGGCGCGGGCGGCTGCCTCGAAGTGTGCGAGCAGCTCCGCCTCGTCGAGCGCGAAGTACGGCGGTGCGATCACGGCGGCAGCGTCTGCGCCGACCGAGGCGGCGTGCTCGGCGAGGAGTGCCGTCTCGCGCGTCGTCTGGGCGCCGCAGTGGACGGCGACCTGGAGCTTCCCGCCCGCCGCTTCGACGAACGCGGCGGCGATCTCGCACCTCTCGTCCGGCGAGAAGAGTACGCCCTCGCCCGTCGTGCCGAGGACGAGCACCCCGTCGAGACCGTGCCCGGCAAGGAAGTCGGCGTACGGCGCAACCGCAGCGCCGTCGAAGGCGCCGTTCCGGAGCGGCGTTACGGCCGCGGCGAGCGCCCCGCGCAACATCGGTGGTGAGTCTAAGCTCCCGCCTCGTGCCCTCGAACCTGCGTACGAAGCGCGACGGCGACGTCCTCCGCATCACGATGGCGCGTCCCGACCGCCGGAATGCGTTCGACGCGGCGCTCATCTCCGAGCTCGCCGAGGCGTTCGTCGGCGTGGGCCGCGCCCGCGCGGTCGTGCTCGCCGGGGACGGGTCGAGCTTCTCCGCCGGTGCCGACGTCGACTGGATGCGCTCGTCCGTCGATCTCTCGTACGAGGAGAACGTCGCCGACGCGAACGCGTTGCGCGCGATGCTCGAGGCGATCGACGGCTGTCCCGCGCCCGTCGTCGCGCGGGTCCAAGGGCACGCGCTGGGCGGCGGAGCCGGACTTGTCGCGGTCGCCGACATCGCGATTGCCGCGCCCGACGCGGTGTTCGCGTTCTCCGAGGTGAAGCTCGGGATCATTCCGGCCGTCATCTCTCCCTTCGCGCTGGCCAAGATCGGAGGGAGCGCGGCGCGCCGCTACTTCGTGACCGGCGAGCGCTTCGACGCAGAGACCGCCCTCCGGGTCGGGCTCGTGCACGGGGTAGCGGCCGACCTCGACGCGGAGGTCGACAGCGTCGTCGGCGAGCTGCTCTCGGCCGGCCCGCAGGCGGCCCGCTGGGCGAAGCGTCTCGTGCGCGAGCGTCCGGACGGCCCGGAAACGGCCCGCTGGATCGCCGAGCGGCGCACGAGCGAGGAAGGCCAGGAGGGTCTCCGGGCCTTCCTCGAGAAGCGACCGCCGAGCTGGCGCCGCTAGTCGGCCCAGCCGAGCTGTCGCAACGCCCAGCCCGCGTTCCAGATCTTCGTCATGTGGCGGATCTTGTCGCCGTCGAACTCCATCACGTAGACGTAGTCGCTGCTCGCGCTCTTCCCAGTCGGAGGAACGGGCCCTCCCTCTCCGGTGTGCGTGGCGTGGAAGACGGCATATGCCGCGACGTTCCCGCGCTCCGGATCGATCGCGAAGAACTTCATGTCGTAGTGCCCGTCGGGCGCGATGGACATCATTCCCTTCATCCACTCGGCGTAGTCGGCGAGTGTCTGGATTTCCGCGAGCGGCTCGGCCTGCGAGGCGAATGTCGCATCGGGATGGCAGTAGGCGCTGCAGGCCTCCCAGCCCTGGCCGGTATCGACGGCGTCGAAGAACGACCGCGCCGTCTCCGTGATTGATGCGGTCTCGATGGCTGCCATGGCTACTCCTCTCGTCCCCCCGGAACAAACCGACCCTACACCCGCGCCGCCCGATGCTCTAGCCTCGGCCCATGCCGATGCAGCGGAAGACGGTCACAGTCGTCTTCTGCGACGTCACGGGTTCGACGGAGCTGGGTGAATCGACCGACCCGGAGGCGTTGCGGGCGCTGCTGGCCCGCTACTTCGAGCGGATGAAGAGGATCGTCGAGTCGCACGGCGGCTCGGTGGAGAAGTTCATCGGCGACGCGGTGATGGCGGTGTTCGGGGTGCCGGTTGCGCACGAGGACGACGCGCTCCGTGCCTGCCGCGCCGCGGTCGAGATGAGAGACGCCCTACCCGAGCTCGGCATCGCCGGCCGGATCGGCGTCAACACGGGCGAAGTCGTGACCGGCACCGAGGAACGGCTCGCCACCGGCGACGCGGTCAACGTCGCCGCCCGGCTCGAGCAGGCGGCCCAGCCCGGCGAAGTGCTCATCGGCGACGCGACGCTTGGGCTCGTCCGGGCCGCGGTGGAGGTGGGCGATGAGCGGCACCTCGAA
>DASSLB010000045.1:0-14242 GCA_035689945.1 Gaiellaceae bacterium
GCTCGTGACTACTTCCCGCCTCTCGAGCGCGAGTTGGCACAGCAGGCGCTCGAGGAGCTGGCAGCCTTGGTGGAGGATCCGATCGGATGAGGTGGGCAACCAGGCGTCACTGCCACATCGACCGTGCGGCCTGCGCCTGGCTGATCCTCCACTTCATCGACGAGAACGCGGAGTTCGGATTCGTCGACGACCCAGACGAGGTGCCTGCTGATGCGACCCCGTTCGACATACGCGGTGCCGAGCTCTCCCATCACGGCGGCGATTGCAGCTTCGAGACCTTCCTGCATCGCTATGAGCTCGCCGACCCGGTGCTGTGGGAGATCGCGAAGATCGTGCACGAGGCCGACCTCGCTGACGAGCGCTATGACGCCCCGGAAGCACCCGGACTCGACGTTCTGCTGCGCGGACTCTCGATGATCCGCGACGACGCCGAGCTGCTCGCGCTCTCGTCACCGCTCTTTGACGGGCTCTACGAGTACCGCAAGCGCGCTCTTCTGACCGGAAGAGAACCCTCATAGGAAAGGAGATACCCGATGAAGTGGGTGACGCGTGAGCGACCGAAGACCGACCGGATCGCCTGCCCCTGGCTGATCCAGAACTTCATCGACAAAGACGCCGAGTTCCTCTACGTACCCACCGACCAGGTGCTCGCGGTAGCGGAGCGCGAGGGCGCACACTCCTACGACGCCCCGAACGCCGAGTACACCCACCGCGACGGGCTCTGCTCGTTCGAGGTGCTGCTCGAGGAGTACAAGCTCGACGACCCCGCCCTGGAGCTGCTGGCGCGGATAGTGCACGGCGCCGACGTCGCCGACGATCGCGACGCGACGCCGCAGTCGCGCGGCCTGCTCGCAGTCGCCGAAGGCTTCCATCTCCTCGAACTCGGCGATCACCGCCAGCTGGAGCTGTCGTTGCCGGTCTACGACGCGCTCTACGCCTGGTGCAAGCATGAGGTCGCGGCGGCGTGAGTCTCGCTCGCATCGGCTTCGTCCCGTTACCGGCCGGTGCGAAGCCGGGCTTCGATCACGCCGACACGTACCGCGCCGGCCGGCGCATGTACGTCGCGCACATCGGCGCCGATCGAGTCGACGTGATCGACCTCGAGTGCCGCGAGTTCGTTCGCTCGCTCCCGAACCTCCCCGAAGTCGCAGGCGTGCTGATCGACGAGGCCGGTGACCTGCTGTTCACCAGCGACCGCGCCGCCGCTCGGGTCTCGATCTTTCGCTGCTCGGACGAGGAGCAGCTCGGACAGGTCGCAGTTGGACCGCACCCGAACGGGCTTGCCTACGACGCGCGGCGGCGGTGCTTGTACACGTTCAACCTCGGCGAACCGCTCGGCGAGAACTGCACCGTCTCGGTCATCGACGTCGGGTCGCTGCGGGTCGTCGCCGAACTGCCGCTTCCGGGGCGGCCGCGGTGGGCAGTCTTCGACGGAGAACGTGACCGCGTGTACGCGAACATCCTGGCGCCCGCCGAGATAGCGGTCATCGACGCCGAGCGCTGCGCCGTCGCTGGGAGCTTCGCGGTGCCGAGCGAGGGCCCGCATGGCCTCTGGCTCGACCGCGGGCGGCTGTTCTGCGCGGCCGACGGCGGCGCGCTCGTCGTGCTCGACCGCGACGGCGGCGAGGTGCTCGCCGCCCTGCCGCTACCCGGCGTCCCCGACGTCGTCATGCACGATGCCGAGCTTCGTCGGCTCTACGTGGCGGTCCGCGATCCGGGCGTGGTGTGCAGCTTCGACAGTGAACGCCTCGAGCACGTGGAGACGGTGAAGACCGAGACCGGGGCGAAGACGACTGGCTGGGATCCCGACGGCCGCTGCTTATATGTCTTCTGTCCCGAGAGCCGCGGAGCGGCGGTCTTCGAGGAACGCGTCTGAGCGCGGACGCACGCCGGATCGTCGCGGCCCAGGCGGCCCGCGCGCTCGCCTACGGGCTCGGCTCGGTGTTGATCGGGCTCACACTGGCCGACAGGGGCCTTTCCAATGCGGCGGTCGGTGTAGTGCTCGCCTCGCTGCTGGCTGGCACGGCGCTCGTCTCCGTGCTGATCGCTCGCTACGGCGACGGCTTCGGGCGCCGCCGCTGGTACAGGCTGCTGTTCGTAGTGATGGCACTCGCCGGAATCGTGTTCGCGCTCACTAGGTGGCTGCCCGCGCTAATCCTCGCTGGCCTCACCGGCACCGTCTCGACCGATGTCGTCGAATCGGGGCCGTTCACATCCCTCGAGCAAGCCATGCTCCCCCATACCGCTGTCCAGCACGACCCGACCCGCCTCTTCGGCACCTACAACACAGTCGCGACCCTCGCAGGCTCAATCGGGGCGTTGGTCGCACTGGTCGGCTCTTCACCGCACTGGCTGCTCATCTATCCGTTCGCCGCCGCGCTCGGGCTGCTCGCCACTGCCGGCCTCTCCGCTTCGGTCGAGCGCGGCCGCGAGCTCGAGCAGGAACCGCTGCCGCCCCTGCATCGCTCGCGCGGAATCGTCAGACGGCTCTCCGGCCTCTTCGCGCTCGACAGCTTTGGCGGCGGTTTCGTCCCCCAGACCTTCATCGCCTACCTCTTCGTCCGCAAGTACGACGCCTCGCCGCACACCCTGGCGATCACTTTCTTCGCGATCGGCATCCTGCAGGCGCTCTCGTTCCAGGCCGCAGTACGGATCGCGGGGAAGATCGGCCTGCTCCGCACGATGGTCTTCACTCACCTCCCGTCCAACCTGCTCCTGATCGCGGTCGCGTTCGCCCCCAATCTCGCCAGTGCAATCACCCTGCTTCTCGCCCGCTTCGCGCTTTCGCAGATGGATGTGCCGACACGCCAGGCCTACGTGATGGGCGTTGTCGACCCGAGCGAACGCACCGCCGCCGCCGCGTATACGAACACCGCCCGCTACGTCGCGCGCCCAATCGCACCGCTGATCGCCGGTGCCACCCTGCGCGGCGCCCTGGGGGCACCGTTCTTCATCGCCGGCACGCTCAAGTGTGTTTACGACTTCGGCCTCTACCGACTGTTCCGCCGCGTCCCTGTAGCCCATCCCGCCTATACGCCAGAGGCTTCACACCGCCAAGTCAGAGGCGCAGGCGAAGCAGGCTGCGGCGAGGCCGCTCGAGATGCTGGACGACGCCGGAGAGCGTGAAGCCAAGGATCAGCGCCCAGAGGATTTCCCAGGTCATGCCGGCGGTGAAGGACAAGGCCTGTGCGATCTGGTGAGCGATCGCAATCGAGGCGATCATGAGTTGCCTCCGTCTACCGAGTCGGCGATCAGGCCGACGAAGTTCGCCGTGGCATCGAAGGGCGCGGCGTGGCTTGCCCCCTCGATCTCATGGGTCGTCGCCGTCGGGATGGCCGCGGCGAGACCGCGCACGAGGGCGACGATGTTCTTCGCGCTGCGGGAGCCGTAGCTGCAGACAACAGGCACCTCAATGGTGGCGAGATCGTCTGCGGACGGATAGGTAGCAATTGAGTTGAGGAAGTCGGCCAGGGTCGCGGCGGCGTTCTCTCTGGCGATCGTCCGCCATGTCGCCGGGAAGGCGTCCCAGGCGCTCGTGCCGTCGGGGTAGGTGTAGGCGGTGCGCAGCAGAAGCTCGGCAGCGTCGTCGCCCCGACCTCGGAGCGCAAGGACTCCGATCTTGGCCAGGGCAGTGATCTGCGACCTGGTCGGAAGGTGATGGGCAAACCGCCACGGGAACTCGTGGGCGATCGCGACCCGGACGAGATCGGGACGCCGAACCGCGAGGTCGACCGCGATCGCGGCACCTGCGCTCGTCCCGACTACGACGGCCGGCGGCGCCTGCAGATGCTCCAGTAGCGCCGCGGCGTCGGCTGTGTGCATGGACATTCCGCGCACGGGTTCGCCGCCGGAGCGGGCGTAGCCCCGCCGGTCGTAGGTGATCACGCGCCCGATCCGGGCGAGCTCCTCGGCCGCCGAGCCCCAGGTCGAGGCGGTGGCGCCTGACGGGGGAATCAGGAGGATCGGCACGCCGTCGCCCGCGACCTCGTAGTAGAGATCGAAGCCGTCGGAGCGCACCGAATCCGTACTGGTCCTATGCGACCGAGGAGCGAGTTGGCTGGTCACCCTTTCGGTCATTGCTAGGCGAGGACCTCGACGGGAATGTCGATGTCAGCGTTCAGTCCCTGCAGAAAGCTGAACGTCGTGTAGGTGGTACCCATGGCCTGGAGCGCACCTACCAGCGCCGGCGACATCTCGCCGTAGAACGCCATCGTGTGGCCCTCGATGCACTCCTGGAAGAGCTTCATCTTGGCCGGGCCGATCTGCTGCTGGTGCTTCAGCAGGCTGTCAGCGTCGACGTACGCCTCCTGCACTTCACATTCGGTTCCGTCGTCATTCAGGAACCAGTCGTAGCGCAGCGGCGGGTCGTCGGTCCGGCTGATCTGACGCACGATCTCGGCGGTCTGCTGCTTGAAGGCTTCGAGCTGACCGTCACGGATCTTCAGGTGTGCTGTTGCTTCGAACACGCTTGTTCCTCCTATGAGTTGTTCGCCGGCGAGGCCTTGGAAGAGCGAGAACCGATGGAACTGAACGTGTCCCGCCATCCGCTCCATCAGCTCCACGAGCGCCGGCGACGGCTCGCCGTAGATGGTCATGTCGTGGCCGGAAGCGTGATCACGGAAGAGCGCGTCCCGGGCCTCGCGGACGTGGATGTTGTGCTCGAGCAGCCCGTCCGCCTCGGTGTAGCCCTCGCGGGCTTCGCAGGCGGTGCGGTCGGCGCTGATGAACCAGTCGTAGCGGAGCGTCTTCGTGTCCAGCTCCCGGGTCAGCCGCATCATCTCGGCTGCCCGCCGCAGGAACCCGTCGAGCTCGCCCTCGCGGGGGTTCAGGCGTGCCCTTACGTTGAACGCGGTCGGGTTCATGCGGCCGCCCCCTCGGGGATGAGCCCGAGCTGGGCCACGGCGGCCATGAAGTCGTAGTAGAGGTTGTCGACGACGATCTTTCCATCGCGCACCTCGACGTACTCCATGCCCTTGATCTCCACCGGCTTGCCGGTGGCAGGAATCACGGCGCCGTCCGGGAGCCGGAGAGGGCCAGTATTGGTGCCCGTGAACGTCCACTCGTCCGCGAACTTGTCGCCGCTGGCGAAGAAGCTGTTCACCACGTACTTCGCATCCGCGAACGCCTCCAGGTCTCGAGCGAGCCGCGCGCGGATCGCGTCGACGCCGTCGAAGATGCCGTCGTGCATCCGTTGCGTGGCGTCCTCGGCATACAGCGCCATGCAGGAGTCGAGATCGCCGGCGTTGTAGCGCTCGACGTAGTACTCGAGCAGTTCCAGATTTGCGTCCATCTCCTTCTCCTTTCTCTGGGGTCAGACCTGCTTGGGCACGTGTCCGCTGTAGAGGACACGCATGACCTTGTGGCCAAAGTCGGCGGTAGGCCCGAACATGCAGGGACAGCCGCCATCGATCACGGTGATGCCGCGCTCGCGGCCGTACTGGGTGGCGAGGGCAGAGACGCTTCCGGCGCCGGGGCCGCGGTGCATCCAGACGTGCTTGATGCCGAGCTCGGCCGCTTCGCGCATCGTGTCCTCGGCGACCTCGGGCCGCGTTCCGATCACGACAGCCTCGACCCCACCGGGGATCGATGCCAGGTCGCTGTAGGCGGGGTCGCCCTCGACCTTGTCGGCATTCGGGTTGACCGCGAAGACCTCGTAGCCGCGGTCGCGTAGCCGCTTGTAGACCGTGTTGCTGCCGTGGTCCTTCGGCTTGCGCGAGACGCCGGTCACGGCCACCCGCTTGTGGCTCAAGAACTCGGCTGCGGCTTCCTGCATCGTTGCCATTGAATTGCTCCTTTCTTCTCTAGGCCGCATCGGCGAAGGGGTGGTAGAAGGCCTCAAGCGCGCGTTCACGGTTGACCGGGAGCTCGAAGCTGTGGCCGGCGCGCGTGTCATCGACCGAGAGGGTCACCGCGTCCTCGCGGGGATGCCAGGACAAGGTGACGCGGACGCCGTCGCTCTCACGAACCGCGAGTTCGCGAGCCGCTGGCACGCGCGGGGTCACGGGATCTCGACCTCGCTAACGCGGGCCGCGGTGGTGCGCTTGGCGACGTACGCCGGCAGCAGGGCGAGCGCATCCTGTTCGTTGTCGGCCTCTACCTCCCACCAGATTGCGTGACCGCCGGAGCGGCACGAAGCGAGCGTCGCCCGGTGACGCAGCGGGCTTTGGTGTCCCTTGAAGGAAGCGAAAACCACGCCGCACTCGCGCGGGTTGTGCCTGTGCTGTAGGAGGTAACGAGACATGGCTCGAGCTTGGCGGGAGCCCGCCGAGCCGACATCGGGGGAGCACCCTGATCATGTCCCTGATTTCGCGAGGCGCCAGTCGTCAGGCGCTTGCGACGAATCCGTAGAAACCACCGATGCCCTGCTGAGCCGGCCGTGGCATTGGTCACAAATTCCACTCAGGGTGGAGGTCGGATGACGCGCGGACAGACGATCCGTGAAGCTGGTGCATACGCCCCTCTTGTGGGGCGGGCAGCAGAGTTGGCAGGCCTCGACGACGCCCTCGACGCGCTCGACGGGGGCCTCTCGCGTGCGATCACGCTGTTGGGTGAGCCGGGGATCGGCAAGACGCGGCTGTTGCACGAGCTCGCAGTACGGGCAGAGCAGCGCGGGCATCTCGTTCTCGTTGGGTCGGCGTCGGAGCTGGAGCTGGACCTGCCGTTCTCGCCTTTCGTCGACGCCCTCGATGAGTACGTGGAGAGCCTCGGCTCGCAACAGCTTTCAGCACTCGACCACACCGTGCAAGCCGAACTTGGCCGCGTCTTCCCGTCGCTATCTTCGCTTGCCCACGGCCGCACGGTGGCCCTTCAACACGAGCGCTACCGCAGCCACCGCGCGGTGCGCGTCCTGCTCGAGCTGCTCGCGGAAACGACCCCGGTGGTGCTTGTACTCGACGACTTCCACTGGGCTGACCCTTCATCAGTCGAGCTGCTCGGAGCGTTATTGCGACGCCCACCTGGCGCACCCGTGCTGATCGCGCTCGCAGTGCGCCCACGCCAACTCTCAACTCTTCTCGCAGCCTTACTCGTCCCGCCGCATCGCACGGCATCGCTGAGCCGAATCGTGCCCAGCACGCTCAACGCTGACGAGACGCGAGAGTTTCTCGGTGAGAAGGTCGCCGCGGCCGATGCCGCCGCGCTCTACGAACAGAGCGGTGGCAACCCGTTCTACCTCGAGCAACTCGCACGGGCACTTGACCATGCACCCGATGCAAGTCCCGTCGCAGAGCTTTCACTCTCAGGTGTCCCATCCGCCGTCGTCGCCTCGCTGAGCGAAGAGCTCTCCATGCTCTCCCCCGCGGGCCGTCTCCTGCTGGAAGGAGCGGCTGTGGCAGGCGATCCCTTCGAACTCGAGCTTGCGACCGCCGCCGCAGACACGTCCGAGGCGGCGGCGATCGACGTCCTCGACGAACCTCTCCGACTCGATCTCATTCGCAGCACCGACGCGCCTCGACGCTTTCGCTTCCGTCATCCGCTTGTTCGTCGCGCCGTGTACGAGACCACGGCCGAAGCCTGGCGGCTCGGCGCACACGAACGCTGCGCAACGGCGCTTGCCTCGCGCGGCGCGAACGCGATGGTGCGCGCCCACCACGTGGAACGCTCGGCGCGCGAAGGAGACCTCGCCGCCGTTGCCCTCCTACGCGAAGCTGGCGACCTGGCTGCGGGGCTGGCGCCAGCAAGCGCTGAGCAGTGGTTCGGCGCGGCCCTCCGGCTGCTCCCGGAGACGTCGCTAAGCGACGACCGAGTCGCGCTGCTGCTGGCGCGAGCGGGAAGTCTCGCCGCAACGGGCCGGTTCGTCGAGAGCCGCGCGACCCTTCTCGAGGGCATCGAGATCGTGCAACGAGGCGCCGAGGGCTGGCGTGTACGCGTCACGACAGCGTGCGCCGCCGTTGAGCACCTGCTCGGCCTTCAGAGCGAGGCGCACCGACACCTCGCCTCCGCGCTAGCCGAGCTCGGAACCGAGCAGTCGGCGGAGGCCGTCGAGCTGATGATCGAACTCAGCGTAGACGGGTTCCACGCAGGGGATCACGAGGCGATGCGCGACTGGGCGAGTCGTGCCGTTTCCGCAGCCACACCGCTCGGTGACCGCGCCCTGCTCGCAGCCGCGCTCTCCGTCAGAGCCTGGGGCGGCGCGATGGCGGGCGACGGCCAGCAAGCCCAAGCGCACTGCGACGAGGCGACAGAGCTCGTCGACGAGCTCTCGGACGAGGAAGCAGCGCGGCGGCTGGACGCCCTCGCACATCTGACCGCCGCCGACGTCTGGCTGGACCGCTATCCAGCCGCCACCCGGCACGCGCGCCGCGCGCTCGAGATCTGCCGAAGGACCGGCCAAGGAGAGCAGTTTCCAATCATCGTGCAGATGCTCGGAGTATCCCTCTGGGTGCGAGGCAAGCCGCTAGAAGCAGAGGAACTCTTCGACGGAGCTGTTGAGGCTGCGCGACTTCTTCCCGGCAACGTCCAGAACCTCGCCTGGAACCTCTTCAACCGCAGCCTGGCCGCGCTCGCTGCCGGCGACATAGATGTCGCGCTGGCGACTGCCAAGGAGAGCGTCGAGCTCGAAGCGAGCATGGAGGCGGGGATCTTCACCGTCGCTACGGCCGCCACGCTCGCTTGCGCTCTGCTCGAGGCAGGTCAGGCCGAGCAAAGTGTGAACCTGCTGCCGGGCCGCGGGGAAGAGCTCCGGGTCATCGGCGGTGGCTGGCGGGCGCGCTTCCTCGAGATGCACACCCGCGCTCTGCTCGCGACCGGCAGACGCGACGAGGCAGTACGGGCCGCGGCGGCAACGCAGGCGTGCGCCGACGCCGTCTCGTTGCCGACGGCGGCAGGGATGGCAAGCCTTGCCGCAGCCGAACTCGCCCTCGACGCAGGTGAGCCGACGACCGCCGCTGATCGGGCCCTCGAAGCGGTCTCCGCCTTCGAGGCAGCTGAAGCACTATGGGATGCGGCCCGCGCACGCGAACTCGCGGGACGAGCACTCGCCGACGCAGGCGACACCGATGGAGCAGTCCGCGAGCTCGAAGTGGCCGCAGCGGCATTCGACTCCTTCGAGGCGCTCCGGTACCGCGATCGAACCGAGCGCGAACTAGGAAAGCTCGGCCACCGAACCTACCGGCGCACACGCCCCGGCAAGCTCGATGGCGAAGGGCTCGAGACGCTGACGGCACGTGAGCTCGAGGTGGCTCAGCTTGTCGTCGACCGGCGGACGAATCCTGAGATCGCAGCCCAGCTGTTCCTGAGCAACAAGACGGTCGAGTCCCACCTCCGCAACATCTTCCGGAAGATGGACGTCGCCTCACGCGTCGAGCTGGCACGTGTAGTCGAACGCGCCATGCAACCAAGCGCGCAGGAAACATGAGCGAGCGCGAGACGCGGGTGCAAACCGCCGATGGCGCGATGACGACGTTCTTCGCGGCGCCGGACCGGCCGGGTCCGTTCTTTACTGTGCTTGTCTACATGGACGCCGCCGGGCTGCGCGACGAGCTGCGGCACATCGGACGACGGATCGCCGCACACGGTTACTACGCCGTCCTGCCCGACCTCTACCACCACTTCGGCGACGGGATCACGTTCGACGCCTCGAAGCTACGCGACCCCGCCTCCGACGAGAAGGAGCGGATGTTCGCGCAGGTCGAGCAGCTCTCTGACGACGCGGCGATGGCGGACACGCGCGCACTCCTCGACCGGCTCGCGGACGATCCGCTCGCGAGCGACGGCCCGTGCGGTGCGGTCGGCTTCTGCCTCGGTGGCCGCCTCGTCGTTTGCGCACTGACGACATTCCCCGATGCCTTCGCCGCTGGCTCCGCGCTCCACCCGTCGCGCACAGTCCAGGAAGGACCAGACTCGCCGCACCTCAGGATCGGCCAGATGCGGGCCGAGCTCTACGTCGGCCTCGGCGGCGCCGACTCGTTCCAGCCGCCAGCGCTGTTCGAGCCGGCTCGGAGGGAGCTGGAGCGACACGGCATCCCGCACCTCGTGGAGGTGCACGAGGGCGCGGACCACGGCTACATGGTTCCCGACATGCCCACGTTCGACGAGAAGGCGAGCGAGTGCTCGTGGAAGCGGACGTTCGAGCTCTTCAACAGGACGTTACGAGCACCAGTTACAGCTTGATCCGCCTCAGCCTGTAGCGGCCCTACGAACGGGAGGACGGATGGCGCTGCCACCCGCGGCTGCCGTGGTTCCCCGTCGACAAATCAGGGTGCGACGTCAGGGGGTCCGACCGATGTCAGGGCAGTCGCGCGGCGGCAGGCTCGGCCCATCACCAATCACCCCGAAGGAGACACACGATGAGCACATTCAGCAAGAGACAGGCCATCGCGGTTCCCGTGCCTAGGGCAACAGCGGTGGGGCAGACCAACCGTCGCAATGTCTCCCGGCTCGTATTCGGAAGCCTTTGCCTGTTGCTGGCGCTGGCCGTGATGGGCGCCGCGGCTGCCGGGATCTTCGGGCTCGAGAACAACCGGGACGCGAGCGGCTACTTCGTAACGCACACGCATCACTACCAGACGTCCTCGTACGCACTCTCGACAGAGAGCCTGAACGTCGGGAGCGTCACGGGCGCACTCGAGACCAGCCTTCTCCGGCTCCGGATCAGCGCGACGAGCAGTAACCCAACGAAGCCGCTCTTCATTGGCATCGCCCGCACCGAGGACGTCGCCCGGTACCTCGCCCGCGTCCAGCACGACGAGCTCCGCAACATCAACTTCGACCCGTTCAAGGTCGACTACCGGCCAGTCGGCGCCGGCGCGCCAAGCGCACCTCCGTCCACGAAGCACTTCTGGCAGACGCACGCCAGCGGCACAGGCACCCAGACCATCAGCTGGCCCGTCAAGAGCGGCCGGTGGTCGGCGGTCGTAATGAACGCCGACGGAAGCCGCAACGTCAGCGTCAACGCCCAGCTCGCCGCCCGCCTCTCCGGCGCCTGGTGGTTCGTCGCCGGATTCATCGCCCTCGGAGCACTCTCGCTCCTCGGCGGCATCGCACTCCTCCGCTCCAACGCGCGCACGCAGGCGTCGGATACCAGCGTCCAGACCGAGGAGGTCTAGCGATGAACGGCCCCTATCCCGTACGGCTCCAAGGAGAGCTCGCACCCAACCTCAGCCGCTGGCTCTGGCTCCTGAAGTGGCTGCTCTTGATCCCGCATCTGATCGTGCTCGGATTCCTCTGGTTCGCGTTCATGGTGTTGAGCGTCGTCGCTTTCCTGAAGCAGCTCCGCGGCGGTCGCTACCCGCGTCGGATTTTCGACTTCAACCTCGGCGTCTTGCGCTGGACTTGGCGGGTCAACTTCTACGGCTACGGCGTCCTCGGCACCGACCGGTACCCGCCGTTCACCCTGAAGGAACGCCCCGAGTACCCGGCCCGGCTCGAGATCGACTACCCGGAAGACCAGCTCCACGGACAGCAACTGCTGTCCGCCTGGCTGGCCGGCATCCCGCAATATCTGATCGCCGGGGTTCTGGGCGGCAGCGCCGGTCTTCTCTGGTCGGTCGAGCACTCGCTGGTCACCGGCTTGATCGGCCTGCTTGTCATCGTGGCCGCCTTCTTGCTGGTCGCCGACGGCACCTACTCGCGCGGCCTGTTCGACGTCATCATGGGCCTCAACCGCTGGGTGATTCGGGTCATTGCCTACGGGACGCTGATGACCACGGCCTACCCGCCCTTCCTGCTCGACAAGGGCGAACATGAGCCCGGGGCAGAGAGCGCGGCCGCCGCTTCGCAGACGGCACCTTACGGAGCGGAAGGAGGCTAAGGCGCATCGCCTCCATCAACCCGTCCAACGGACTATCGGATGAGCTGCGGCCCTGACACTCAGGGCTCGCGGACCTCCATGAGCCCCAGCTATGACCGATGGCGCGCCTTTCAGGAAGACGCCGCATAAAGAGGGGGAAGCCGCTCCAGACGGTTCCCCCTCTTGCAGGTCTGGTCAGGCGGCTTGCTCGAGCGCAGGTGTCATTTCGCCGACGCCGTCCTCCGCGGACGCGGCCGCAGCGGCACCTGGCTCGATCATGATCGCGCTGATGACTGCCGCGAGCGCTGCCAGGGCGGCGAGGACGTAGAAGGCGACCTGGAAGCCGTGCGTGAGCGCTGCGCCGTCGAGCGGTCCGAGGCCGGGGTGTCCGTCGAGGTAGTGGCTTGTGTAGGTGGTGGCGATCGTCGTTGCGATGGCGACTCCGATCGCCCCTCCGATCTGTTGGTTCGTGTTCAACAGTCCGGAGGCCACGCCGGCGTCATCGGGCTTCACGCCGGTCAGCGCGCCGATCGACATCGGCACGAACGCGAAGGCGAGTCCGATCCCGCTCAGGATGAAGGCTGGGAACAGGTTGGAGAAGTAGGCACCGTGAACCGGCAGTTGCGCGTAGAGGATGAGGCCAATTGCTGAGAGCGCCATTCCCACCGACAGGACGAGTCGAATGCCGATGCGGGTTACGAGTCCCTGCGAGACGGCCGAGAAGCCGATGATCGCCATGGTGAGCGCGATGTAGGCGACTCCCGTCTTCAGCGCCGAGTAGTGGAGCACCTGCTGCATGTACAGGGTGAGCAGGAAGAACTGCGAGAAGACCGACGCTCCCAGCAGCAGGGCGCTGATGTTGGACGCCGTCAGCGTGCGCAGGCGGAAGATGCGCAGCGGCAGCAGCGGGGCCGGCGAGCGCATCTCGATGACGACGAACCCGACGACGAGCGCGGCCGAGGCGGCGAGGAGACCGACGGTCTCGGTCGTGGCCCAACCGTGCTGGCTCGCGTGCGTGAGCGCGTACACGAGCAGCATCAGCCCGCCGGTAATCGAGGCCGCGCCGGCCGTGTCGAAGTGGCGGTGGTCGAGGTCAGCGCGGCTCTCCTCCAGGAGTACCGGGCTGATTGCGAGCACGAGTACGCCGACGGGGACGTTGATGAAAAAGATCCAGGACCAGCTGAGTGCGCTTGTGAGTGCGCCGCCGAGCAGGACACCTGCCGCGCCGCCGCTTCCGGAAGCGGCACCCCAGATTCCGAGCGCGACGTTTCGGTCGCGTCCCTCTTTGAAGGTCGTGGTCAGGATCGACAGCGCCGCCGGCGCAAGCAGTGCGGCGCCGAGCCCCTGCAGGCCGCGGAAGGCGATCAGCGAGCCCGACGACCACGCGAGCCCGTCGAGGAGCGAGAAGACCGTGAATATCGCCATCCCGGCCATGAATACGCGTCGGCGTCCGAGCAGATCGGCCATCCGGCCGCCGAGCAGAAGAACCCCCCCGAACAGGATCGCGTAAGCCGTGATCACCCACTGCAGCCCGCTTTCGCTGAAGTGGAGGTCGTTCTTGATCGTCGGCAGCGCGACGTTCACGATCGCCACGTCGAGCACGACCATGAACTGCGCCAAGACGAGTACGGACAGGACCCACCAGCGCCGGTCTCTGTCTTCACGGACATCCGCGGTGGCTGCGATACTTTGAGCACTCATTTGTCGTCTCCCCATATCGTGGAATCACTCCACGGTCTATCACATCCACGATGGTCTGCGCTACACTTCGGTTGTAAAGATATGGAGACACCGACCACCGATAGCGTCGCCGTACCAAACCCCTGCTTCCCGCGCGAGCTGGTCGCGAGCCCGGCCTTCCTGCTAGCCCGGCTCGGCGTGGGACTGAAGGAGCGCGCGTTCAAGGAGTTCGCTCAGGTCGGCTTCAGCCCTTACCACTACAGCGTCTTGGCGCTCCTCGATGAGGGCTCCCGCGAGACGCAGGCGACCATCGCAGATGCATTGCAGCTCGACCGCAGCATGCTCGTGGGCATCCTCGACACGCTCGAGGAAAAGAACCTGATCGAGCGGCGACGAGACACGACAGATCGCCGCCGCCACCTTGTCAGCCTCACACCGGCAGGCAAGCGCCAACTCGCTCGCCTCCGCACCATCGTCCAAGGAATCGAGGACGACTTTCTCGCGCCGCTCGACGCCGGGGCACGCGCGACCCTTCACGCAACGCTACTCACACTCGCCGAGAACACCGACTCGCGCTTCGTGCTCGACGCCGTGGTGCCAACAGCCACGCTCGCGCCAACCGCACCGTAGGCGAGCCCTTCGGGCTCGCTCTGTGTTGCAGTTCTCTAGGCGGAACCTCACCTTCGGCCGACGCCGATCTGTGGCGCCTGGTGCTCACCGGCTCCTACGCCATGCCGCTTAGGCAAGCGAGGGCGTTCGGCTCGCCGCTCCGGCCGCCGGCCCATGCAGGGCGCAGGTGCTAGCCCCCTGCCCGCCGGGGCCCCGTCGCCTGCT
>DASSLB010000046.1:0-5631 GCA_035689945.1 Gaiellaceae bacterium
GTTGTCGGGCGTGAAGTCCCAGTGGACGATCGCGCTCATCTCGGGCACGCGGTCTCCGAAGTGACGAACGGCGTCCTGGCAGCGGGCAAGCAACTCGCGCGAGCGGTCGGAGTGATCGCGGAGCGTCGCCAGCCGCAGGTAGGAGCGAGCGCCGGAGAGAACGGAAGACGCGACCACGCGCTCCCACGAGCCCGGCGCCGCGGCCGGAAAGGCTTCTGCGTGAAGCCCGTGCAGCGAGAGGAGATGTGCCGCGATCTCCTCGGGCAGCGGCCGCCACGGCTCGAGCGGCTCACCGGGCAGCTCCTCCTGCAGCGCCCAGTCATCCTCGACGCGCACGTACCGCGGAACCGGGTAGCCGAGCTCGCGCAACCACGCGGTCACGGCGGCCGCGCGCGTCGCGCTCCTCCCCCGCTTCAGCACGAACACCTTCCCGGCTTCGTCGACCCAGCGCTCGGCGCCGATCTCCCCGCCGGCATAGCGGCGGTCGAAGCGCAGGCCGGGCGGGTTCAG
This sequence comes from Gaiellaceae bacterium, assembly GCA_035689945.1. Classification (GTDB taxonomy): domain Bacteria; phylum Actinomycetota; class Thermoleophilia; order Gaiellales; family Gaiellaceae; genus Palsa-739. Next base: position 511 of record DASSLB010000046.1, read on the forward strand.
GCGCTCTTCCGCAGCGGATCTCCAGGCTTCCGCCGCCTTTGGATCCGGTTACCGAGCTTGACGATCTCGAGCACGTAGACGACGTAGACCGAGAAGAGCACCGCCAGGAGTGCGATCGCGCCGGCCAGAAGCGTCCACCAGGGATGCCACACGCCGTGCGCGCGGAAGGGCACGAAGCGCGTCGCGAACGCGGCGGCCGCGAGTGAGAGGCACCAGCCCCAGATCGTCAGAGCGGCCCGCCGCTGCGAGAAGCCTCGCCGCAGGAAACGGTGGTGCAGGTGAGCCTGATCCGCCTCGAAGACCCGCTCGCCGTGCTTGAGCCTCCGCACGACAACGAAGGTCGTGTCGACGATCGGCACGGCGAGGACGAGCAGCGGGAAGAACAGAGCGACGGTCGCGGCGGTCTTCAGGAGGCCCTGCACCGAGACGGCGGCGAGCACGTAGCCGAGCAGAAGCGCGCCGGAGTCGCCCATGAAGATCCGCGCCGGATAGAAGTTGTGGCGGAGGAAGCCGACGCAAGCGCCGAAGACGATGGCCGACAGGATCGCCGCGTCGACCTTCCCGAGCGAGAGCGCGATCACGCTGAACGTCAGCCCGGCGATCGCGGCGACGCCTGCCGCGAGCCCGTCGAGTCCGTCGAGGAAGTTGACCATGTTCATGATCGCCACGATCCAGACGATCGTCAGTGGGATTCCGACCCCCGACGGCAGCGTGTGGATGCCGACGAATGGGAACGTGAACCGATCGACCCAGACGCCGAAGCCGGTCAGAACACCGGCCGCGGCGGCCTGGCCTCCCAGCTTTCCGTACCACGGGAGACCGCGGAAGTCGTCGACGATCCCGACCGTCACGGCGACCGCAGCGCCCAGCAGGAGCCCGCGCGTCTCGTGACCGCCGGGAAGGAACGCGAGCGCGGGCACGAGCAGGCCGAGGAACAGCGCGAGGCCGCCGAGGCGCGGCACCGGCAGCTGGTTGACTCGCCGGCCGCCGGGTACGTCGACGACGCCGAGCCGCCGGGCCATGCCTCCCACCGCCGGCGTCAGCAAGACGACGACGGCGCACGCCACGATCGCTCCCCAGATGACGCCGAGGTGATCCGCAAGCTGGTCGAGAACGCTGAGGTGCGGGCTGGTCGCCGCAAGCACGGTGTCAGCGTACTTCGCGGCCGGGACGCGGCCACCCTTGCCGGCCTGGCTGTGCGGCTAATGTCCTCAGAGTGAAGGTCGCGGCTGAGGCGGCGCGCCGCTTTCTCTTTGCGCGTCACTTCCTTGCCCCCGCGCGAGCCCTTCAGGGAGGCCCGGATGCGGTGCTCGAGGTCCTCCGGAAACTCGGCTCGATCCAGTTCGACCCGATCGCCGTCGCAGGGCGGAACCACGACCTGATACTCCACGCGCGCGTCGCCGATTACGAGCCGGCCTGGTGCGCTGAGCTCTACGAGCGCCAAGAGATCTTCGAGGCCACGAACAAGGCCTTGTCCTTCGTCCCGGCGAGTGAGTTCCCGTGGTTTCGGCACGCCATGGGTCGCAAGGGGCCCGAGTTCCACGGCGCTGCCCTCGCCGAGAACGCTGCCGTGGCCGAGCGCGTCCTCGAGCGGATTCGCGCCGAAGGGCCGTTGTCGTCTCTCGACTTCGAAGGCGAGGCCGGCGCGACGAAGGACTGGTTCGGCCTGCCGGAGAACGCGGTTCGCTCGGTGCTCGAGGCGTACACGGTCATGGGCGTGATCGGACTCGCGCGGCGCGACGGCAACATCCGCTACTACGACCTCCTCGAACGGCTGCTTCCGACCGGGCTGCTCGCGCAGGAGGTGCCGGAGCGAGAGCAGGTTCGGCACAAGCTCCTGTCGCGGTATCGCGCACACGGCCTGCTCGGACCGGGCGGGGCCGGCGGCACGTTCGCGCGCATCGCCGCGCCGGCCGAGCGCAACGAGCTTCGGGCGGAGCTGATCGATCGCGGCGACCTCGTGCCCGTGGAGCTGGAGGGCATGCGTGGAAGGCGTCTCGTCGTCGCCGAGGAGCTCGAGCTACTGCAGTCTCCCCCCGAGCCGGCACTCTCCGTCGCCTTCATCGCCCCGTTCGATTCGTTGTTGTGGGACACGGCTCTGCTCGCGAGCCTGTTCGACTTCGAGTACGTGTGGGAGGGCTTCTTCAAGGCGGAGAAGCGCCGCTGGGGGTACTACGTGCTCCCGATCTCGTTCGGGGACCGCTTCGTCGGGAGGATCGAGCCACGGATCAACCGTGACCGAGAGTGCGTGGAGGTGCTCGGCGTCTGGTGGGAGGACGGCTTCTCGCCAGGTCGCGCTGCGGGCTTTGTCGACGCGATGTGCGACGCTCTCCACGCCTACCTTCGCTTCGCGGGCGCGGAGCGCCTCGAGTGGGCGCCCCATCTCACGACCGAGAAGCGGCTTTTCGGCGCCGAACTGAGGCGTAGGATCGGAGCGTGGGCGAGTTCCCGACGCCGACCGACCTGACGCACAACCGCGGGTTGATCGCCGATCCCGAAGCCTTCGCGCGCGACAAAGGCGCCGCCTCGTGGCTCTACCTCTGCGGTGAGGAGTTCGCGTCGGTCGAGGGCGGCATGTCCTACGCCGACGTCGAGCGCTCCGTGCCGGTCTCCGCGAACGTCGTCTCTGACCCGCCGACACCGCTCGACCTGGATCTCGCCCGGCGGCAGATCGAGGCGCTCGACGGGCTTCCGCGGCCGACCCTCGTGACCTGCCGGACGGGACCTCGCTCGTCCGCGCTGATCTACCTCTATGCGGGCTTGAAGGCCCGTGCGTCGGCAGAGGACGTGCTCGCGCGCGCCGAAGCCGACGAGGCTCCATTCGCGCAGTCGGACGAGCTACGGGCCTGGGTCGCCAACGGGCTCGAGCAGCTCTCCTAGGCGCGATGACCACGCAGGACGAGTTCCGGCAACTACACGCCTCGGGCTGTTTCGTGATGCCGAACCCATGGGACGTCGGCAGTGCTGTCGTGCTCGAGCAGATGGGGTTCAAGGCGCTCGCCACGACGAGTGCCGGGTTCGCCTGGACGCTCGGCGTCAACGACAGCCATGTCTCGCGCGATCAGATGCTCGAGCATCTCCGGCAGATCGCCGCTGCCGTCGGCGTCCCCGTGAATGCGGACTTCGAGGGCGGCTTTGCCGACGATCCCGATGGCGTCGCTGCGAACGTGAAGCTCGCCGCGGAGACCGGGATCGCCGGACTGTCGATCGAGGACTCGACCGGCGACGCCGACGAGCCAATCTATCCTCTCGACCTCGCCGTCGAACGGGTCCGAGCGGCGCGGCGAGCGATCGACGAGAGCGGCACCGGCGTCCTCCTCACCGGCCGCTCCGAGGGCTTCGTGGTCGGCCGGCCCGATCTCGACGAGACGATCCGCCGGCTGCAGGCGTACGCCGAGGCCGGCGCCGACTGCCTGTACGCGCCTTTTCTCTCGACGAAGGAGCAGGTGTCCGCGATCGTCGACGCGGTTGCTCCTAAGCCCGTGAATCTCCTCGTCAACGCACCCTTCATCACGGTCCGGGAAGCCGCCGATCTCGGCGTACGCCGGATCAGCGTCGGCGGCACGCTCGCGCGCACCGCGTGGGCCGGATTCCTCGCGGCTGCCGACGAGATCGCGACCGAAGGCACGTTCTCGCGGTTCGTCGACCTACCGAAGCACGACGGGCTTTTCGAGCCTCGGCGCTAGCCCGTCTGCTGGTTGTGCACGGGGAACGTCGTCTCGTGAGGAGGCGTCGGGAACCCACCATCGATGCCCGCACCCATGGCCGGCATCAGCGTCTCGTCGCGGAAGCGCTCCCAGCTCTCCTGCGAGTCGTGGATCGCGACGATCGTCCAGCCGTCGCCTGACGGGCCGGCCGCGTGAAAGACCTGCCCCTCCGGGAGGCTGCCGTCGCTCGGATGCACCGCTCCGATCGAAGCCTCGTACTGCTCCTTCGTCCCGCCCGGAAAGTGATGCACGATGCCGTACGCCATTCGACGCTCCTTTCGTGACCCTCGGTACCGAACCGGTGCGACTATCTCACGGGGCGATGAGATTCCGGTGATCTGCCAGTCTCCACCGCATGAAGCTTCTTCTCACCTCGGCCGGCGTCAAGAACGCGAGCATCCACGACGCGCTGCTCGACCTGCTGGGCAAGCCGACTGCCGAGTGCAGCGCGCTTTGCATCCCCACCGCGGCCTACGCGCACCCGATGGCCGGCCCTGCCGCGGCCTGGAGGTTCGTTAGCGGCCAAGACACCCCCTGCCCCATGGTCGAGTTGGGCTGGAAGTCGTTGGGAGTGCTGGAGCTCACCACGCTGCCCAGCCTCGACGAGGAGCGGTGGGTCCCGTTGGTACGGGAGACGGACGTCCTTCTCGTGACCGGCGGCGATGCGCTGTACCTGTGCCACTGGATGCGGCAGTCCGGGCTGGCGGACATGCTTCCGTCGCTGAGGGAGACGGTCTGGGTGGGACTGAGCGCCGGGAGCATGGTGATGACCCCGAGGATCGGGGAGGACTTCGTGCAGTGGAGATCGCCGACCGGTGACGACAGCACGCTGGGGGTCGTCGACTTCTCGATCTGTCCGCACCTCGCTCCGGATGGGATGCCGGGTAACTCCATGGCCGAGGCCGAAGAATGGGCGGCGAAGATCCCGAATCGGGCGTATGCGGTCGACGACGAGACCGCGTTCAAAGTGACCGACGGCGACGTCGAAATCGTCTCCGAGGGACAGTGGAAGCTCCTCAACACCTAGATGCGTAAGGTTCGAGCGTGGACTGGCCCGCACCCCTGACCGTCCGCGAGGTTTCGGCCGAGCTCCAATGCTCCGAGGAAGAGGTTCGTGCTCTGATCCGGGACGGCGAGCTGCGAACGGTCGCGTGCGGGATCCGGCCCGGCCTCGTTCCGCGCCACGAGTTCGACGCCTACGTTCGCCGGCTCCAGCACCGCCGCAAGAGCTCGCGTGCGTGATCTGGTCGCGACGGTTGCAATCCCCCTTTGCCTGCGGGATAGTCCGAGAAGGCGAACGTGTCATCTGCGCTCAACAAGATCTACGACGACGCGCGACGCGCTGACCTGACCCGTCAGGGCCGAATCAGAGAGCAGCAGAGCGACTTCACTCCCATCCGATCGCCGCGAGTCT